>JAWVWU010000183.1:0-5252 GCA_033723595.1 Marinobacter sp.
CGGCCGCACCAGAATTTCGTTGACGTCGACATGGGCTGGCTGCTCGATGGCGTACATAACCGCCCGGGCAATGTCGTCATCGTTCAGGGCGTGGTCGGGCTTGTTATCAAAGAACGGTGTATCGACCATACCCGGCTCGATCAACGTCACCCGGACGCCGCTGCCACGCAGCTCTTCCCGCACCCCATAGCCGATCGCGCTGACCGCCCATTTGGTGGCGCTGTACATCGACCCGGGAATGGTGACCCGCCCGGCCGCCGAACCGGTCAACAGTACATGGCCTCGGGATTGCCTGAGTGCCGGCAATGCCGCCTGCAGAGTCAGTCCGACCCCATAGATGTTGGTCAGGATCATATCCCGCCAGGCCTCGTGATCGGCGCCACTGAAACCGCCGGGAGAACCGCCCCGCCCGGCATTGGCGAACACCGCGTCAATCTGGCCGAAAGCCGACAGGGTATCGCTGACCATGGCCTGCTGCTGGGTCATGTCCTGGACGTCGCAGGTCAGTGCCAGTGCCCGGTCCGGTCCGCCCAGTTCGTCCTGTAACGCGGTCAACTTGTCCCGCGATCGCGCCGCCAGGGCGACCCGGTAGCCGGCCTTCGACGCCGCTCTGGCGGTGGCCGCGCCGATACCTGAGGATGCGCCGGTAATCAGCAAAACACGATTCTCTGAGGTTGCCGTCATGATGTGCCTCCTTGTTTCTCGATGGCCGGCCTCTGGCCGGTTTGGTCTGTGGTACACCCGAGGATTCGTCCCAGACCTGACGTTCGGATCACTCCCCGCCGGCAGGCCTCAAGCACAACGCGCTCATCGGCCATGACCACGCTCAGCCAATGGCGCGCCCGGGTGATGCCGGTATAGATCAGCTCCCGGGTCAACACCGGTGACAGACGGTCCGGCAGCACGAGACAGGTGTGGCTGAATTCCGAACCCTGGGATTTGTGCACGGTCATGGCAAACACCGTTTCCACACTCTGCAGGCGGCTTGGAGATATCCAGCGGATCCCACCCTGACCATCGGCCGCCGGAAACGCAACACGCCGTAGCATCCGGTCCTCTCCGGGACGATCCAGCGCAATACCGATGTCGCCGTTCATCAATCCCAGGTTGTAATCGTTGCGGGTAACCAGTACCGGCCGGCCCCGGTACCAGCCCTTGTCTGTGCTGATCTGTCCAGCTCGCACCAACGCGCTTTCAATGAGCCCGTTCAGACCTTCGACTCCGTAGGGTCCATGACGCAGGGCGCAGAGCACCTGGAAGTCGCTGAACGCGGACAGTACCGATGTTGCCCAGGCATCAATGTCTGCGTTGGCAGCGCCCTGCTCCGGCTGGCCGTTGTTCATCACCTCGAGATAGTGTCGATAGCCGGTCGGCACCGGGGCAGTATCAGCATCGGTCCGGGCAAACGCCTCCGGCGAGCCGTTCAGGGCGTGCCCGGCAAGACGACCGTGCGGGTCGGGGCCGGTCAGCGGCATCCAGGCCACGTCACCGTACGTTGATGCCCGCAACTGCGAGACCAGCGCAGCATCAAGGCCGCCGGTATTGACGGCGCTGGCCAGCGTCCCGATGCCACTGCCGGCATTGAAGCGGTAACTGACCCGCAGCATGGTAATACTCTGGTCCAGGGCACCACCGTCGGGATCAAGGTGCTCCACGGGCACGGTCATGCCCGTCATGGCACGGAGCCAGTCGGTCGTCGCGGCTGTGTAGTGCCCGCCATCCGCCCGCTGACAAAGCTCGCCCAGAACCGCCCCGGCGTCTACCGAAGCGAGCTGATCCTTGTCGCCGAGCAGGATCAGGCGTGCCGAGGCGGGCAAGGCTTCAAACACGCACGCCATCATTTCCACATCGACCATCGACGCTTCATCAATCACCAGAACGTCCAGAGCCAACGGATTTCGGCGGTTGTGGCGGAACGCCCGGCTGCCCGGCCGACTGCCCAGCAAGCGATGCAGGGTGGTCACCCCGGTGGGGATGGCATCGGCCAACGAGGCGCCACCCGGGAGGTCGCCAAGGGGCAACTGCCCCACCGCCGCCGCGATGGAATCGCTGAGCCTGGCCGCGGCCTTGCCGGTCGGGGCGGCCAGTCGAATACGCAACGACTGCGGTGCATCGACACGCTGACTGGCGGCAGACTGAAGGGCTGCCAGCAGCCGCACGACCGTCGTGGTCTTACCAGTGCCGGGGCCACCGGTGATCACACCGAAACCATGACGTGCCGCCAGGGCGCAGGCGAGCTTCTGCCAGTTCAGCGGCGTCGGGTCAGTCCCAAACAAGCCATCCAGAGCGGCCTTCAGCGCCCGGCCCTGGTCAGAGTCGGGATCCGCGAGGGTCAGCACCGGCTTAAGGCGCGCCTCGATGCCCGCCGCAATGCGCTGCTCATAACGCCAGTAACGCCGCAGATACAGCCGCAGGTCAGCACATACCAGCGGGGTGTTGGCATGACCATCGCCGATGACCAGCGGCTGAGCCAGGGCCTGATGCCAGTCTTCCGGCATCACCGCGGCCAGCACCGCCGACGGCCTCAAGGCCTCATTCGGCACGGGCCGGTCTTCCGGTGGCAGTGACAACAGGTCGTCCACCCGGGTCGTTTCAAGCTGGGCCAGGTCCAGACAGACGTGACCACGACCGACCTGATGGGATACCAGCGCCGCCGCCAACAGCGTTAACGGTGGCAGCGGCTGCTCGGCGTCCTCTGCCTGTTGCCGCAACAGCCTGGCGAATGCGCTATCCAGCGCCCTGAGCCAGCCCAGCTCTACCCATTGTTCGAGCAGTTCCATCACCTCGTGGGTGCCATTCAGACAGGCGTGCACGTGCTGACTCATACGACTGCCTCCGCGCCGGCGTCGCTGAACAGGTCGTCCAGAGCCATCATGGTCTCCCGCGACGGGCGGTCACGGAAGACACCGTGGCTGTCGGCGTGGCAGCCGCGCAGGAACAGATACACCGCGCCCCCCATGTGACGATCGTAGTCGTAGTCGGGCAGGCGAGCCTTGAGCAGGCGATGCAGCGCCAGGGTATAGATCAGGTATTGCAGATCATAGCGATGCGCCAGCACGCGGTCGGCCATGATGTCATCGCGATAGTCTTCATCCCCCTCACCCAGCGCGTTGGACTTGTAGTCCAGCACATAGAAGCGTCCGTCATGCTCGAACACCAGATCGATAAAGCCTTTGAGCATGCCGTTCAGGGTGCGCGGCTCCAGAGCTGGCCGGGGTTGGCCCGAAAGCAGGCTGCTCCGGGCGAGGGCGTCCAGTGCCCGGGTATCCACCTGATGGCTGGCAAACCAGAACTCCAGTTCCGATCGGTAGGTCTGCAGCTCCATTAACCGGCATTGGGCGTCGCTGGACGGCAAGTCCATCGGCATGGCGAGTAGCGTCACGATCCAATCTGTCAGCAGCGGCACCCACGCCTCCCAGCCCCGCAGGCGACAGCGCAGGTCGATTACCCGGATCAATTCAGACGGGTCCTGGACAACGGTCGAGAAACCCTGATCGGCCGCCCATTCCAGCAGCTCGTGCAGGAACGTGCCCGGCCCGGCACCGCGCGGAAAATGATGTACCGACGAAGCCGGCCAGCTCATCACCGGGCCCGGCAAGTCGATTTCCAGCTCTTCTCGCAGCGTCGCCTCGGCAGGGTCATCCGGCGCGTCATCGGGGACGGCATCTGCTTCATCCGTCGCGCCGTAGGTCAGGGCCGAGTAGCTGGCTATCCACCAGTTTTCCGCCGGTACGCGATGTGATTCCAGTGCCGCCCCAAGCGGTTCTGGCTCGCCCTCGTCATAGACCGACAAATCAGCCTCCGGTGCCGGCTGAACCACCGCGTCCGAAAAACCGCGACAGAACGTCTGAACGCGCTCCAGAACCGTGTCGGCATCATCCGGGCCACTTGCGCAGAGCAAATAGCCGATGCCACTTCGCTGCCAGTTTTCCACCGGACCCAGCCCGACCCAGGTGGCATAGCGGGCCCGGGTCAGCGCCACGTAGAGCTTGCGGACATCTTCCCCAAGGCGTTCTTCATCGACCCACCCGTAGTGCTCAGCGGTAGGCTCAACCGACAGGCACAATTTCCCCTCCCGGTCATGCCACTGGGCCGGAAACGGTTTGTGACGGCCGGTTGCGTCGCGGCTATCGCTGGCAAATGGCAGAAATACCAGTGGGTACTCGAGTCCTTTTGATTTATGCACGGTGACCACCTGCACCAGACTGGCCTCACTCTCGAGACGAACCTGAAGCAGGTCGGATTGCGTGCCGGTCTCGGCCATCATGGCGGTAAAATGCCGGATCAGTGCATGCTCGCCGTCCAGGTTCTGGCTCTCCTGCTGGAGGATCTCCGCAATGTGAAGCACATCCGTCAGGCGTCGCTCACCCTCTTCCTGTGTGAGCAGGCGCGCCGGAACGCCATAGTCCAGCATCAGTTGCCGCAACATCGGCAGCACGCCCTGCTGTTGCCAGATCAGCCGGTATTGGCGGAACCGGTCAATTTCATCATCCAACGCCAGCTCATCCATCTGCAGAGTTTCCAGAGCCGCGTGGGAGCGTGACAGGGTTGCGGTTGCAAGCGCCGCCCGAAGGGCGGCCAGATCATCGGGTTCGGCCGCAGCCCGCAGCCAGAACAGCATGTCCCTGGCCTCAGCGGTTTCCAGAACGGGATTACGGTCCGACAGATAGACACTTCGCACCCGACGTCGGGCCAGTGCCCGGCGCACGGTGTTGGCCTCGGTGCGCCCATTGACCAGCACGGCGATATCCCGGGCCCTGACCGGGACTAAGCCGTTATCGGACTGAAAGCCCGCCTTTCCGGCGTGACCGAGTTGCAGCAAACGAACGATCTCGCTGGCGCAGGCTTCCGCCTGGGTCTCCCGGAATTGATCCTTGTTCAGGGCTTTACCGGGGGTCATGGATTCAGTGGTCCAGAACGTCAGCGCCGGCATCGACTGCCCCTGCACTGTCCAGGCCTGATCACGCCCCTGTGCCGATACCTCCGGGTATGGCAACGTGCGCTCATACGCCGCCCCGAGAATAAACGCGCCCTTCTCGAGCTGCCTGTCCGCGGTGCTGAACACCTCATTGACTGCGTTTACCATGGCCCGTGTTGAACGGAAATTCCGAGGCAGTGAGTAGTGTCGGCCCCGGGTAGCATCCCGGGCCGTCAGGTAGGTAAAAATGTCGGCGTTCCGGAACGCATAGATGGCCTGCTTCGGATCACCGATCAGCACGACAGTGGTGTCCGGATCATTGTCTTCGATACGA
>JAWVWU010000184.1:0-5215 GCA_033723595.1 Marinobacter sp.
CATCGACGCGTCCCTGGTAATACCGGCGGGACACCGGGGCCCGGCCTTTCTCGCCTACAAGAACTTCAATGTAATCATGGGCTGGAACCGCTCAGAATATTACGCCATCGCCGTGGGCTATCTGGCTGACCGGATCGCGGGGGCCGGCAAACTGCAAAACCCGCCGCCGGAAGACGCCCCGACGCTGGCACGGGAGGACATCAAGGCGCTGCAGCAGGCGCTGCAGGAGAAAGGCTATGAGACCGGCAAACCGGACGGCATTCTCGGACCGGACACCCGGTCTGCGATTCGCCGTTACCAGTCAGCGAACAAGCTGATCGCTGATGGCTACCCCAGTACCGAGCTGTTCCATTCGCTGAACATCACATTGAAAACCGGGCAGCCGCAAAGCTGACCCGGCCTGAACCCCGCAAGCTGGCGGCCGGGTGTCAGGGCGACACTTTGCCGCGCAGCGCTTTCTTTTGCCCGCGCTGCTTCTTTTTCTCGATTCGCTTCTTTTTGGCCCCCAGACTGGGACGGGTTGGCCGCCGGGCTTTCTGGACAACCAGAGCGGCCTGGATAATGTCCTTGAGACGCTCGAGCGCGTCTGCCCGGTTTTTCTCCTGACTGCGAAAACGCTGCGCTTTGATCACCAGCACACCGTCCGCAGTGAGCCGGCTGTCACGCCGCTCCATTAACCGGGTCTTGAGAAAGTCAGGCAGCGACGAGGCCACCACATCAAACCGCAAATGCACGGCGGACGACACTTTATTGACGTTCTGACCGCCCGCGCCCTGGGCGCGAATGGCCTGGAACTCAAGATCGGCCTCGGGTATCACTATCTGTTCCGTTATCATGAGCATGGTTGATACAGCCTGAGCGCAAATGCCAACGAGCATACAGGATGTGATCCGCAAGTTCCTGTCAGCCAGCAGATGGAGATTTCGACGCGCCGATGAGACTGGACTTTTTTGTGGCCAACAGCACCGGGCTGTCTCGCAAGGCGAGTCGCCAGCAGATCAGCCAGGGCGAAGTGACCGTCGACAACGAGGTGTGTCGCAAAGCCGCTACTCACCTGCACCCGGGTCAGGTTGTCTGCTGGCGACAGCAGACGCTGGCGTTGCCCGGCGAGCGCTACTACATGCTCAACAAACCAACGGGCGTGGTCAGTGCCACCCGCG
This sequence comes from Marinobacter sp., assembly GCA_033723595.1. GTDB lineage: Bacteria > Pseudomonadota > Gammaproteobacteria > Pseudomonadales > Oleiphilaceae > Marinobacter. Next base: position 1,161 of record JAWVWU010000184.1, read on the forward strand.
ACCGGGACCACACCACGGCCCTTGACCTGCTGCCGGCCGACCTGCGGCCCGGCCTCCATGTAGCGGGTCGGCTGGATATCGACACCACCGGGCTGTTACTGCTGACCTCTGACGGCGACTGGTCGCACCGTATCACCTCGCCACGCCACCAGTGCCTGAAACGATATCGGGTCACACTGGCGGAGCCGCTCGACGATGCGGCCCGCCAGCATCTGGAGCAGGGCGTGCTGCTGCGTAATGATCCCGAACCGACACAGGCAGCGCGGGTAGAGACCGTCAGCGAAAAGCTGATCGATCTGACCATCAGCGAGGGCCGCTACCATCAGGTCAAGCGGATGCTGGCCGCGGTCGGTAATCGGGTGGACGCGCTGCATCGCCTGCAGATCGGCCCGGTCAGTCTCGACCCGACCCTGGAAGCGGGCACATTCAGAGCATTAACCAAAGACGAGATAGGCGCGTTTTGAGGGCAGGCCTGCCACTGGAAAGCAGGACCGGCGTCAGGGAGCGGGCGGCATTCGTTCGTTCAGAGACGCTCGAACCGCCCTGCGTCACGGTTCTTGCGAACGTGGCCCGCGGGAAAGACCTCACCGTTCATCGCGATGTAGACCCCCGGCGCGAGCAGTTTCAGGGCCGCCCAGGCATACCCGAGGTTGAACACGGCGTCGGTCCGGCGCATCCGCGCCGGCTGCATGGCCCCCATCAGCACAATGGTCTTGTCGGTGAGATCGGCCAGAACAGCGGCCGTATCAGCCATGGAATCCGTGCCATGGGTGATCAGGACCCGCTCCGCCGGGCACTGACTGACCGCCTCCCGGACGATCTGGCGGTCCGCATCGTCCATGTCCAGGCTGTCCTTGCGCATCAGTGAGCGACTTTCAAATGGCTCTGTGATGTTGGCTTCCTGGAGCAGTTCGGGCAGCAGTGACTCTCCGATTTCGAATTCGCTCTTGGCATCGAAATAGATCTTGTCGATGGTACCGCCGGTGGTGAATACCTGAATCATGGTCATCCCTTAAAAAATCCGTCGTGAACCCGGGTGCACCCGGTCACCGGGTCGTCACATCCGGGGACGGATCCGACGACGCAAACTGCGCATTGCGCTGCTGTTCATAGCGCTTCGCCGCACCGGCCACCCGGCCACTTTTGCCGGTTTCAAGCCAGCGTCGGATCCGACCGGCATCGCCCATCGGAGACCGTGAGCCGAACGAGTCGAGCAGCACCGTGGTCACGGCCTTGCCGTCCATGTCGGACACCATGATCAGGCAACGTCCGGCCTCATCGAGGTAACCGGTCTTGCTGAGACTGACACCCCAACTGTCACGGTGTACCAGGGCGTTGGTATTACCGAATGAAAGCGAATAGCGTGGTTCCCGAAAATGCGCCCGGTAGTACTCGGTGGTCGAATAATCGCGCATTTCCGGATACTGGTAAACCGCGTTGACCAGCTTGACCAGATCCGCCGCCGTTGACTGATTCTCGCTGGATAACCCGGTCGGGTCCACGTAGTGCGTGTCCGTCATGCCCAGGGACTGCGCCTTGGCATTCATGGCGTCGACAAAGGCGTCATAGCCGCCTTTGTAGTGCCGTGCCAGCGTATAGGCGGCAAAATTTTCCGACGACATGATGGCAATGCGCAGCATGTCGCCTCGTTTGAGCTCGGAATGTTTACGAATGCGGCTGTAGGCGTTGGCCGCTGCGGGTTTGTGTCGCGGGTAGAATTCCAGCCATTCGTTCAGCGGCGCTTTCGAATCCAGCACCACCAGAGCCGTCATTAACTTGGTCAGTGACGCAATCGGCACCCGGTGGCGGGCATTCTTGCCTACCAGTAAATCATCCTCACCTGCGTAGGCGACGGCCGCATTGACCGAAGCCAGGTGGAGACCGGAGCGGGCCGGCACCGGGGCGGCCTGCGCCCACGCTGCACCGGTTATCATCATGCCCGCAATGAGCAACAGTAGCCGTGCCATGATCAAGGACCTCAGAGATACCGGCCACCGGTCGCAATTGCCACCACGACCAGTCCCAGAATCAGGTTGATACCCACGAACCGGCGGATCTGTCCGACCCGGCGTGCCGCCTCCGGATAGTCGCCCGCGCTGACGGCCAGCTTGAGCCGCCGGTACGGGGCGAAAAAGGTATGCAAAAACAACAGCATCATCACCAATCCAAGGCCCTGCATCGCATGGACATGCCAGCCGACCTGGGCCATGCCGCCAAAATACACGCCGATCATGCCGTAACCGGTCACCAGCAAGACAATGACACAGCCCCAGACCCACCGCAGGAACCGGGACAGGGTGTGGCACCACAACCGGGAACGGGGCTCGGACTCCAGCACATCAACCGCGGCGGGACGCAAGGCCATATAGGCAAAAAACATCCCACCCACCCAGATCACGGCGGCCAGGGTGTGCAGGGCAATGAGTAAACTCATGACGATACCTTTCGCAGATTGTTGTAATAGCGGCGCCACTATATCAGTGATAGCCTCCAAACGGATCCTCGCTGGACACCGTTACGGCTGGTCAGTCACCGCCCCGACCGAGGCCGAACTGACGGTGCGGGCGTATTTGGCCAGCACGCCACGCCGGTAGCGAGGCTCGGGCTTTTGCCAGCGTTTGCGACGCTGGTCCAGCTCGTCGTCCGTCAGCGCCACCTCGATGCGGTTGGTCTGGGCGTCAATGGTGATCTCGTCGCCGTCCTCCACCAGGGCGATCGGTCCGCCATCTGCGGCTTCCGGCGTGATGTGCCCGACCACAAACCCGTGGCTGCCGCCGGAGAAACGGCCGTCGGTAATCAGCGCCACATCGTTGCCGAGTCCCTTGCCCATGATGGCCGAGGTCGGCGTTAGCATCTCCCGCATCCCCGGGCCACCCTTGGGACCTTCGTAGCGGATCACCAGAACGTCGCCGGCGACGACCGTGCCGTCCATGATGCGGGCCTGCGCTTCTTCCTCGGAATGGAATACCCGGGCGCGACCCTTGAAATGGGTGCCTTCCTTGCCGGTGATTTTGGCGACCGCGCCGTCCGGGGCCAGGTTGCCATAGAGAATACGCAGGTGGCTGTCGGCCTTGATCGGGTCACTGAGCGCACGGATGATGCGCTGGTTATCCGGATAGGGCGCGACATCGGCCAGGTTTTCAGCCAGCGTACGACCGGTGACCGTGAGGCAGTCACCGTGCAGGAGCCCGGCATCCAGCAGCGTCTTCATCAGGGGCTGGATGCCGCCGATGGCCACCAGCTCCGACATCATGTAATGCCCGCTCGGTCGCAGGTCCGCCAGTACCGGCACCCGTTTCCCGATGCGGGTGAAGTCGTCCATCGACAGACTCACTTCGGCGGTACTGGCCATCGCCAGCAGATGCAGCACCGCGTTGGTGGACCCGCCCAGGGCAATCACCACCGTGATGGCATTCTCGAACGCATCCCGCGTCATGATGTCCCGGGGTTTGATGTCCTTTTCGAGAAGATTGAGCACCGCTGCGCCAGCCGCCCGGCAATCGGCAATCTTGGTATCCGAGACCGCATTCTGGGCGGAACTGCCCGGCAGGCTCATGCCCATGGCCTCGATGGCGGATGCCATGGTGTTGGCGGTGTACATGCCTCCGCAGGACCCCGGTCCGGGAATGGCCGTCTCCTCGATCTGACGCACTTCGATCAGGTCCATGTCGCCTTTGGCATAAGCCCCGACGGCTTCAAACACCGAAATGATGTCGGTGTGATTCTTGCCAGGTTCGATGGTGCCGCCATAGACGAATACCGACGGTCGGTTGAGCCGTGCCAGTCCCATCACGCAGCCGGGCATATTTTTGTCACAACCGCCGATGGCCACCAGGCCATCAAAGCCTTCACAACCGGCGACGGTTTCGATGGAGTCGGCAATGACCTCCCGGGAGACCAGCGAATACTTCATACCCTCGGTGCCATTGGCGATGCCGTCCGAGACCGTGATGGTATTGAAGATCACGCTCTTGCCGCCGGCCTCGTCGGCGCCATAACCGGCCTCGTCTGCAAGACCGTTGATGTGCATATTGCAGGGCGTCAGCATGCTCCAG
>JAWVWU010000185.1:0-5208 GCA_033723595.1 Marinobacter sp.
CCCAGGCGGGCGGCCCGGTTATCGATGGTTTTGCGCACCGTTTCATAATGGGCGTGATTGAGCACCTTGCCGATCGCCAGGCTGTCGGTTTTCACCGGCTGAAAATCCGGATCGCTGGCGGCGGGACCCTGAACGTCAATGCGTCGGGACCGGATGGTCACCGGCTGCCCCGGGTCAACGGTCAACAGCAGGTGCGGCTGGCCCTTGTCAGTCACCTGATCCTCAATCACCGGGTTGTAGTAGCCCAGCGCCCTCAGCGCTTCACCGACCTGCTCACGGGCGTGGGCCGTGTAACGCCTCAAGCCGTCAGCGCTGCGGTCTTCGACCTTGCCAATGAATGCTTCGGCATTCTGTTGGAGTTCGGGATGATCACCGGTTACCCGGACCTCAACTTGCTGGGCCCTTGCCCCCACGGACAGCAAAAAGCCGCAGCAGCAGACGACGAGCCGAAGCCACGGGCGCCGCGGTCCCATTAAACCAACTGACCATTGAGGACCCCGTAATAAACCGCCAGAAAGTGACAGGCGCTGCCACCCACGACGAAGAGGTGCCATATCGCGTGGTTGAAAGGAATTCGATTGACCAGATAGAACACCACGCCAAGCGTATACACAATGCCACCGGCGACCACGAGCCCGAAACCGAGTTGACTGACAGTCGCCGCCAGTTCACTGGACGCGAACACAATCAACCAGCCCATACCCAGGTAGATCCCCACCCGAAGTGCCTTGAGCCGATGCCCGTAAAGCAGCTTCAACAAGATACCGACGGCGGCCAGGCCCCAGATAATGGCAAACAGTAGCCAGCCCGTGCCGGCACGCATATTAACCAGCAGGAACGGCGTGTAGGTGCCGGCGATCAAGAGGAAAATCGCGCAGTGATCCAGCATCTTGAACAGTCGCCGTGCGCCGGGCGACGTCGCCGAATGGTAGAGTGTCGATGACAGGAACAACAGGGTCATACTGCCGCCATAGATACTGAATGCGAGAACTTTCCAGGGATCCGACTGACGCGCTGCGAGCACGATCAGCACCACCGTGCCGATCAGACTGATTAGGGCCGCCACCCCGTGACTGAGGAAGTTCAAACGCTCTTCCAGGCGGGAGTAGTCACCGGCACCGGGCTCGCTTCCGACCTCCGCTAAGGGCTTCGTCACACTCACTCCTTTGTTACTTGAGACAACCCGGACTCGGGCAGTCACCAGACTCTTTAGCGTCTGAGTTTAAAGGGTCAAGGTCAAGTTAATCCACCGCAAGCTCATGTCCGGGCCGATTGACCATTCTGCATGCCACCGGCCGAGTACCTTGAAAGTCGTCCGACGAACTGAAATAGGCTACCCTGACCAGGCGTCAAACCGACACAGGACCGAATGCACCGGATGTTCACAATCAATCGGGAAAATCTGCGCAAAAGCCACCAGTTGATCTGGTTTACCATCGACTTCGTGATGCTGGGGCTGCTGATTCTCAACATGGCCCTGATCATTTTCGATGCCCTCTACAATGTCGATGTCATCCGGGAATTGCTGACCACCTACGCAACGCCGTTTGCCGAATTTTACCGGCCCATTCATCGCAATTTCATCTTCTATGACCTGGTGTTCGTGAGCCTGTTCCTCGGCGAGTTTGTGTTGCGGTGGGGCTATGCCATCAAGGCCCGTATATACGCCCGATGGTATTTCTACCCGTTTATCCACTGGTATGACCTGGTCGGCTGTATCCCGGTCGGGAGCTTCCGGATACTGCGGATCTTGCGGGTCATCTCAATCGTCTACCGGCTTCACCAGTACAAGATCATCGATGTCACCCAGACTCGGCTGTTCCAGTTCCTGAACTTCTACTACGAGGCGTTCATGGAAGAACTCTCGGACCGTATTGTCATCAAGGTGCTGTCGGGAGCCCAGGGCGAAATCTCCCGGGGCTCTCCCCTGTTCGACAGGATCCAGCATGACATCCTCTACCCACGCCGGACGATGATCTATGACTGGCTGTCGAACCGGGTCGCACAGGCAGCCCGGGTGAGCTATGTTCCCAATCGCGGTGCCCTGCGCCAGTACCTGGAAGCACGGGTCGATACCGCTCTGCAGCAAAACGTAGAGCTCTCCCGCCTGCGCTTTCTGCCGGTGGTGGGCCCGACCATCCAGGAAACGCTTGAGGATGCGGTCGGGGATATCGTCGCCCATGTGATACAGCAAATACTGGACGACCTGGCCACCTCGCGAAACCACGCGTTTATCGAGGATATCGTCAATGTCTTCCTGCCCGGACCCGATGACGCAGAGCGCAGCGACGTGGCCAACGAAGAACTCATGACCCTGATCAACGAGATTATCGAAGCCATCAAGAAACAGGTTCACGTCAAACATTGGCGGGAACAGCTGTGAGAAGGGTTGGCCGGTCAACCGGGCCGTCATGGCCAAACGCCAGGACAATTCGATTCAATTAAAGCAAGTGTTTTACTTTCTCAGGCAATTTCGCTTTAATGCCAGAGAACGCCGCGCCCCAAAGCGGATAACAACAGTAGACAACGACAGCAGACAATAACAAAAGAGTACCCGAAAGAACCCGAGGTGACGTAAGCAGCAAAGCCTTGAACCGATGCGATCGGCCACCGGAACGGTGTGCGGGTGGCCAGGCTTTGGCGCGCCGCCCGATGAGTTCGGGTCTGTTGCCAGGTCCTTCGGGAACCCGAGAGGAAACGCATGAATCCCTTACACTACCGGCCCGCCCACGAACTGGTCGATGAGCTTCGCGCAGGCAACCTCAGTAGCGTTGAACTTACCCGGGCATTTCTTGACCGGATCAAGACCCACAATCCGGATATCAACGCAGTGGTTGCCCTCGATGCGGACAACGCGCTGGCGCAGGCCAAAGCCGCCGATGACAGGCTTCGAGACGGGGTTGAGCCCGGGCCGCTGCACGGCCTGCCGCTCACCATCAAGGACACCTGGGAAGTGGCTGGCCTTGGCTGCACGGCCGGGGCACCGCCCTTGCGGGATTACCGGCCGGGCACCCACGCGGATGTCATCCAGCGGCTGGTCGACGCCGGCGCCATCATCATCGGCAAAACCAACGTGCCGATCTACGCGACCGACCTGCAAAGTTACAACAAGCTGTTTGGCACCACCCTGAATCCCTATAACCGGGCCCATACACCCGGCGGTTCCTCCGGTGGTGCAGCCGCGGCGCTGGCCGCCGGCATGACACCCCTGGAAGTCGGCAGCGACCTGGCCGGCTCAATCAGAACACCCGCCCATTTCTGCGGTATCTATGGCCACAAGCCCAGCCGCTCGCTGGTCTCGTTCCGGGGCCACATCCCGGGACCACCGGGCACACTGTCCCAACCTGATCTGGCTGAAGGAGGTCCGCTGGCACGTACGGCCCGGGACCTGGACATGCTTTTCCGGGTAATCGCCGGCCCTCGCGCTATCGATAGCCGCAGCTGGAGGCTTGAACTGGCGCCGTCTGATCTCAGCGAGCTGTCGCAGGCACGGGTCGGCCTCTGGCTGAGCGACCCCCTGTGCCCGATCGACAAGCCGCTCCAAGAGGGCTATCGGGCACTGGCCGGACAACTGGAGCAAGCCGGGGCGCTAGTGAGTGAGGCGCGTCATGAGCTACTGAGTCTCGCGCATATCCTGCCGCCGTATTTCAATCTGCTGGGGAGCCTGTTGAGCACCTCCATGACAACGGCTCAGCGCCGGCAAATGAAATGGGTGGCTCGACTGGAGAAACTGATTCGCCTGTTCGCACCGATGACGGCCGGGATTGGCAGCTACGGTCGTGGCGTGAACCAGCACATTTACGACTGGGCCTACATCAATGAAACCCGTGAGAAAATGCGGGCCCAGGCCGACACGCTGTTCGGCGAGTACGATGTGTTGCTGACCCCGATCACCCCGACCGCAGCCATACGTCACGATCACTCGGACCCGGTCTTCAAACGTCGCATTGAGGTCAATGGCCAGCAGCGGGCCTACATGGATCAGTTTTGCTGGATTGCCTTCGCCACTTTGTTGGGCCTGCCTGCAACCTCGGTTCCAGTGGGACGGACCGCTGACGGACTGCCGTTCAATATCCAGGTGATTGGTGCTCCGGGCAAGGACCTGACGACCATCCGTTTTGCCCAGCTCCTCGAAGACCACGGACTGTCCCGTTTCGAAATCCCTCAGGGGTTCTGACGCCAATCGGCCGGTAGATGCCGGCCGCTTCGACTCGTGCGCTACGGCAGAAACCGGGTCAGCACCCAGCCGGCAATCACGATGTGCGCTAGCGTTATGACCACCGACAAGCCATGCAACGCCCTGAACCGCTGCTTGTTCCCCAGGTCGCTGGCATGATTCACCGCAGGCATCAGGCGCTGACGGGTCGGCACTGTCGTCAGTGCGATCAGCGCCAGCCAGAGTGATCGCCAGACGTCCCCTGGCCAGGAAAAAATGGCCGCAAGCAGCGCAGTCACGATCACCAGAAGATAGAAAACAGGGAACGCTCGACGCAACGACGAGCCCGCCGTGTCTGGCGGCAACACCGCAAACAGAAAGCCTGCAAATCCTGCAGAGTAAAGAACCATACCGCCGAACAGGGCGGCTGTGAGCAGTAGACCAACGGTTTCCATCGTACACACCCGGATTGTCTGATTGATCTCTCAGTTACGAGCAATCAGGGCGTTAGGCCCACCATCGTCATTTTGAAGCGCCAGAAAGCAGAAAAGCCTGTCAGAGACAGGCCTTTCTTCACTAGTGGTAGCGGGGGCTGGATTCGAACCAACGACCTTCGGGTTATGAGCCCGACGAGCTACCAGACTGCTCCACCCCGCATCAAACTGTGTGTCAATCGGCGTCATTACCCCCGATCAACGTGCGCGTATATTAAGGATCATCCGGGTCTTTGTCAATCAGTATCTGCGAACAGATCCGTGGGGAACGACAACCCGGTCGGCGGGTCTGTCGGGTTCAGGCCAACCTGCTCGATGGCCTCACGCACAGGTCTGAATGACTGGCGGTGTTCGGGGGTTGCGCCAAGGCGTAACAGGGCTTCGAGGTGCACGGGTGTGGGGTAGCCTTTGTGCTGAGCAATGCCGTAACCCGGGAACCGTCGATCAAGGTCGACCATTTCGCGGTCGCGGACAACCTTGGCGACGATCGACGCGGCACTGATGGCCGCAACCCTCGAGTCGCCCTTGATCACCGGTTCCGAGGGCCAGTGCCAGCGC
>JAWVWU010000186.1:0-5207 GCA_033723595.1 Marinobacter sp.
TCCAGCTGGTGCAGTTCGGTGGGGTCGATGAGGTCCCGCTTGCGCAGCTCCGGTAACAGGCGTGACAGCTCTCGCCAGTCTTCCAGCCGGACATAGGTGTTTTTCAGCAGCTTGAGCACAAACGGATGGTGAGGCGTTTGCTTACGCAGGCGAATCAGGGTTGCCAGAGCCGGCTCGAGCCGGTTGCCGGCCAATTGCAACTGCGCCTGGGTGATGCCCACCGCCATATCCGAACCGGGGGTACTTTCAAAGGCCTTGCGCAACAGTTCATCAACCGCCTCGTGATCGCCGCTTTCAAACGCGGCCTGGGCGGCGGCCAGGTAGTTGATCAGCGGTGTGTCGGCGTGACCTGCGGACGCTTCCAGCAGTTTGCGGGCCCGCGGCCAGTTACCTTCAGCCAGCGCCAGCAGGCCCTGGGTGGTCCGGCGTCGGGCCCGACGCTGATTGCCCCGTGCGACCCAGCCGGACAGCGCTCCGGTGCCCCGGGTGAGCCGCCTGATCAGGCCGAATGCGAGCACCAGTGCACCGACCAACACGATCAATGCAGACAGGCCAATCCAGAAATTGGTTTCGATCAGATAGTTACCCAGACTGATGCGGATGTAGCCCAGGTCGTATTGCAACCCCATCGCCAGACCGGCGCCGATCAGCAGCGCGACGAGCAGAATCAGTAACAGACGAATCATGAGGCGTCACCCGTGTCGCCGGACTCGGTTGCCGGCTCTGCGGGGCCGCTTTTGGTGCGGCCGGCCATTCGGGCCTTTAGCAGATTCAGTGACTCGCTGATGTCCGGCAGTTGCGGGTCGATGTCCTGGTCCTTGAGCTCATTGAGGGTGGACTCAATGGCCGCAATGCGACTGTCACTGTGGTCGTACCAGTCGTTCAGCGCCGCCAGGGCTTTGCTCAGGGCGCGCTCATACAAAGCCTGGTGTCCGCGAAGTACGGCCATTTCGGCTTCTTCCAGCATGAGCTGCATGTTCAGTCGTGCGTAGGCGCTCTGCTCGGGCGACATCAACGGTTTGACCGGTTCATCCAGGCGGCGCACCACCACGACCCGGGCCAGGGTGTTGCGTACCTTGTGCCAGGCCCGCAGCAGCGGGTTGTCGGTGGGATCAGGGTCCGTGGCCGGCTGCGTCAGGGATGGCGGTGCCTCGCCGGCCAGCGCACTGTCGGTCAATTGCTGGATGCTGGCGATGGACGCTTCCAGTTGCAGGTACAGGCCGGTGCGGTCGACGCCGGTGAGGCCTTTCAGTGCCAGGATCTCTTTTGCCAGCGCCTGCCGGACCGGGTAGGTGCCAATGTCATCCGTTTCGGCCAGTACTTTGTCGCCTTCCTTGAGCGCGGCGAGCGCGCCGCGAAAGTCTTTCTCGATCACCAGCCGCTGATTGGCCACCCGGAGCAGGTATTCGGCTTCGGCAAGCAGCCAGTCGGTGCGGGTCCGAGAGCCGGCTTCCAGCAGAACCCGGGCATTATGGTCGATCTGCCGACGCTGGGTCGCCAGGGTGTCGCGCTGTTTACGCAGGGCGTCTTCAAGAGCCTGGATACGCTGGCCCTGTTGTCCGCCGGCCTGGCTGATGGTCTGGTCCAGGCGCTCGGTGCTGGTTCTGAGATAACTGACGGACTGTTCCAGGGTCTGCTGGCGGTTCCATTGCACCCAGCTCCAGAACGCGAGGGCAAGCACCAGCAGCAGTGCCAGACCGGCGATGACCCACAGTGGCCAGGTTTTGGGGCGGGCAGGTTGAGGCTGTTCTACCGTGGCGGGTAAATGCGTGTTTGAATCAGTCACAGGCGTCCTTACTGGGCTGTAGGTTAATCCGCATGGTCGCTGGCGTTATTGTTCAGGGCGCGGCCAATGGCCACAGCGATGGCATCATCATCAAGACTAGCCGGAATGCACACCATGCGAAAGCCGGCGGCGCGGGCTGTTTCTGCCACCCGCTCGACCGGAACCACCAGCAATCGTTGTTTTAGATTATGGTCGGTATTCTCACCCAGTGCGATGAGATTGTTCAATGTTTCCCCGGACAGGGTGATCAGGGCGTCCGGGTCAAACAGGTTCAGTGCCTCGTTCACCGCCGCCGGGGTGTAGGCCGGCTGATACCGGCGGTAGAGCACCAGTTCGGTCACCCGGGCACCGCGCTCACGCAGGGTGGACTGGATCAGACCCCGGCCGCCCTCACCACACGCCACCAGAACTTTGCTGCCTGACGGCTCGCGTAGTGCCGGTAGTTGCAGCAGGTCTTCGCTGGCAAACCCGGTGTCTGGCGCGATGGGCGTCAGTTGTGCCTGGCGGAATACCCGGGCGGTGGCGTCGCCAACGCCGTACCACTTTAACTGAACCGGGTATTGGGGCCACCAGTGGTCGATTCTCTCCAGCAGCTGTCGGGCCGCGTAGGGGCTGACGGCAATAATGTGCTCATACTGGTCCAGGTCCTGCAGAATCGCTCGTTGTTCCGGTGTTTCGTCCAGCGATTCCCGGCTGAGCATGGGCAGGCAGCGTACCTCGGCGCCCATCATCGACAGATGGTCGGCCAGCCGCCGGGCTTCCGGTTCCGGCCGGCACACCAGAATGCGGCGCCCGCGCAGGCTGTCGGTATCAGCTTGGTGTGTGTCCATAGATCTCTGCCAGTATGCGGTCTGCACCCATGGCGAGCAGGTCCTCGGCCAGTTCGCGGCCCAGACGTTCGCCGTCCGTCCGGTGTGCCCGACCCTCGACGCGCAGGATTTCGGAGCCGTTGACGGCGCCCACCAGGCCGCGCAGCCAGAGCGTATCCTTGTCCTCGAGCAGAGCGTAGGCGGCAATCGGCACCTGGCAGCCACCTTCGAGGCGTTTATTGAGCGCGCGCTCCGCTTTCACCCGGTCGGACGAATCGGCGTGATTCAGAGGGGCAAGCAACTCGATCAGTTCCTGATCCGCAAGCCGGCATTCAATGCCCAGTGCGCCCTGGCCGACGGCCGGCAACGACACGAGGTCTGTCAACGGGCAACGAATCCGTTCATGAAACCCCAGTCGCTTCAGGCCTGAACTGGCCAGCACAATGGCGTCGTACTCGCCGGCGTCCAGTTTGGCGAGCCGGGTATTGACGTTGCCACGCAGCGTGCGGATCTCCAGGTCCGGGCGGTAGTGTCTTAGCTGGGTTTCCCGCCGCAGGCTGGAGGTGCCCACGACGGCGCCGTCCGGCAGCTCGTCCACGGAGTTGAAGTGGTTGCTGACGAACGCGTCGGTGGGGTCTTCCCGCTCGCAGATGGCCACCAGCCCGAGTCCGTCGGGAAACGTCATGGGCACATCTTTCATGGAGTGCACGGCCAGGTCGGCGCGGCCGTCCAGCATGGCTTCTTCCAGTTCCTTGACGAACAGGGCCTTGCCGCCGATTTTGGCCAGCGGCACGTCGAGGATCTTGTCGCCCCGAGTCTTGATACCCACCAGCTCGACGCTCAGATGGTCGTGCAGGCGCTCGAGCTCGGACTTGATGAATTCGGCCTGCCACAGCGCCAGCGCACTGTTGCGGGTTGCAATTTTGAGGGTGCGTTTCGCCATTTTAATGATCACTGCCAGATTGGAAAAATGTGTGACAAGACTACCGTGTGACCGCCGAAAAGTCCCGTCCCGGCGGTCGCTGGTATGCCGGCCTCAGGCCGTGGACTGACTGTTGAGCCAGTCGCGCACGGCCGTCGCGTGGCGTCGGCTGACCGCCAGCGGGTCGAGTCCGTCGCGCAGGTCCATCAGGTAGCGGCCATCGGGCGTCCGTCGCAGCGCCCGGATAAACCGCACGCCGACCAGAGTGTGGCGGTGTATTCGCAGCAGTTGCCTGGGGTAGGTCTGCTCCAGCTCTTTCAGGGTGAAGTCGGTCACCGTCTCACCGCCGCTGTGATGAATGGTGACGCATTTCTGGTCCGCCTCGCAGTAGTGGATACGCGCAAGGTCGATCAGTTCGGTGCCTTTGTGGGTGCGCACGGCCATCTGGGTGTCCTTGGCGCTCTCGCGTTTCTGCAGGGCCTGCAACTGAACCCGGTTAATGCGGCCGGCGCGCGCCAGTGCCTCGCTCAGCGTTTCCCGGCGTACCGGCTTCAGCAGGTAGGCCACGGCGTGGACCTCGAACGCGGTGATGGCGTAGTGATCGAACGCGGTGCAGAAAATGATCGCCGGTGGATGGTCCAGCGCGCTCAGGCGTTCGGCCACCGCCAGCCCGTCCAGCCCCGGCATGCGAATGTCCAGCAGGATAATGTCCGGCGCCTGTTCAGCAACCACACGCAGCGTGGTGTCGCCGTCGGCCGCTTCGCCACAGACCTCGTAGTCTGGCAGGGCGTCAACCAGTCGCCGCATGCGCTCGCGGGCCAGGGGTTCGTCGTCGGCAATGACGATTTTTTGTGGCGTTTCGGTCATGGCTGAGTCTTCGGAGTCTGAACGGGCGGCTGGGATACGGTTTGCCAGGGCAGTCGCGTCGTCACAGTATAGACGTCGTTGTGATGGCTGTGTTTAAGCACCGCCGCCTCACCAAACAAGGCTCGCAGGCGGGCCTGGATGTTGTCCAGGGCCATGCGGTTACCCTGGTGGTCAGACTGCCCCTCTGCCGGACGGGGGTTCTGTACCAGCAGATAGACAAAGTTGCCCTTGCGGTATCCTTCAATGCGCACGGTGCCGCCGTCCGCTCGCGGCTGGATACCGTGATAAATGGCGTTTTCCACCAGTGGCTGCAGGGTCAGTGGCGGGATAGCCTGGCTGTCCAGTGCCGGATCGACCTGCCAGTCAACAATCAGGCGCGGCCCGAGCCGCAAACCTTCAATCATCAGGTAGCGCCGGCACAGGTCGAGCTCTTCCTTGAGGCGAATTAACCGGTCCTGGGTGCGCAGGCTGGCGCGGAACAGTTCAGACAGGTCCAGCACGGCCTCTTCGGCCTGTTCCGGTCGGCTGGCGATCAGGCTGGCGATGGTGTTCATGCTGTTGAACAGGAAATGGGGATGAATACGTGCCTGCAAGGCGGTCAGGCGGGCCTGCATTTCCGTCTGACGCTGCTGCTGCCACTGGTTCTGGAGATAGAAGTAGCGTAGCACCATCAGCGTGATGATCAGGGCCAGCAGCAGGTTTTTGCCGATGGTCTGCCAGCCCAGCGGGCTGGACTCACTGCTCAGCAACCAGTTGGCAATCAGGCTGAAAGCGAGCACGTCCAACAGGACGATCGCGGTGATAATGGTGCAGGTGCGGGCGA
>JAWVWU010000187.1:0-5187 GCA_033723595.1 Marinobacter sp.
AAACAGAAGCACCTGGTGGAGTCCATCTTCAGCGGCATCGGCTCAGCCCTGTGGGTCGAGGACGAGGCCATGCTGCACGCAGTGACGGCCCTGTCCGGCAGCGGGCCGGCCTATTTTTTCCTGATGCTCGAGGCGCTGGAAGACGCCGCGGTTGATGCCGGCATGAACCCCGGTACGGCTCGTGAACTGGCCATCCAGACCATGGCCGGCGCCGCCGAGATGGCCGCGCGCAGCGAACACGATCCGGGGCAGTTGAAACGCAATGTGATGTCGCCCGGCGGGACCACCGAGCAGGCGATTACCACGTTTGAGGACGGCGGTTTGCGGGCACTGGTTAAAAAAGCCTATTCCGCAGCCTTCAGTCGCTCCCAGACCATGGCAAAAGAGCTGGCCTCCGGGCCCGATTCGGATTGAAACCGACCCAGGGGCTGGAAAACCGGCCAGCCTGGCCCTATATCACCAGATGATGATTCACTACGGAGTAATTGCTTCATGCTGGCGCAGATCCTGATAACCATCCTGCAGATCGTTTCGACGTTCTACCTGACGATTGTGCTGATGCGCTTTCTGCTGCAATTGGCCCGGGCCGATTTCTATAACCCGATCAGCCAGTTCGTGGTCAAAGCCACTAACCCGCCACTTCGCCCCCTGCGTAAAGTGATTCCCGGCCTGGGTGCACTGGACGGTGCCTCCCTGGTGCTGGCCGTGCTGGTACAGATGCTGGCCTTTTTCCTGATCCTGATGGCGCTGAGCAATGGCATTCCGGCGATCAACCCGATTACGTTACTGGCCTGGTCGGTCATTACGGTGCTGGGCCTGATCGTCAAAATCTACTTCTGGTCGGTGATCGCCATTGTGGTGGTCAGCTGGATCGCCCCCGGCAGCCATCATCCGGCAATACAGCTGGTGGCTCAGATTACCGAGCCGGTCATGCGTCCCGTCCGCAACGTGATTCCGGCGATGGGCGGCCTGGACCTGTCGCCGATCGTGGTCTTCCTGATCCTTAACGTGATCTCCGTCGTCATCAACCACATGGCGGCCGCCGCCGGCCTCGGGAGCATCGGCGTCGCATTGTGACGCCATCCACACCCTTACAGTTCCTTACAAAATGGCACGGGATGACACACCCCGGTCACCCGCGCCATACAATTGATTAACAAAGGTTTTTTGACCAAAAACCGCCCTCCTGCTATACAGAGTGTATTGAGTGTCAACAGGTTCACGGACGGCTGACACAGCTTCACCTATGCTCTTCAAAAACCAACTCCATCGCGAACGACGGAATGACAAGGCTGGCGCCATGAATTCAACAGGAAGTCTGTCCCAACAGGTTGAGGCGTACCACGCCTGGAAAAAGGAGCTGATCCGCCAGATCAGCCGGTACCGTTTGTGGCTGCAGGACAACGACCTGTTTTCCGACGACATCAGCCAGCGCATCCGTCGCGGTCTTGAGCTGCTTATTGAAGACGAACTCACGATTGCCTTTGTCGGCGAATACTCCCGTGGCAAAACTGAACTGATCAACGCCCTGTTTTTCTCGAATTACGGCCAGCGCATGCTGCCGTCCCAGGCTGGCCGGACAACCATGTGCCCGACCGAGCTGTTTTTCGATCGCAACGAAAACCGGAACTATCTGCTACTGCTGCCCATCGAGACCCGCCGCAGCGAGCAGTCCATGGAGCAGTTCCGGCGCCAGCCGGAGCGCTGGACCCGCTTTGAACTTGACGATTCCAATCCAGATGTCATGCGGGATGTCCTGGCCGAAGTGGCCCGCGTCAAAAGCGTGCCCTCGGCTGAGGCCCGGGACCTCGGTTTTGACGACGGCATGCTTGAACATGACCGCCAGAACCCCGGACAGGTCCTGATTCCTGCCTGGCGAAATGCCCAGATCAGCATCCGCCACCCGCTGTTCGAACGAGGGCTTCGCATTCTGGATACGCCGGGGCTCAACGCCCTGGGTTCCGAGCCAGAGCTCACCATCAGCACTTTGCCCAGCGCCCATGCCATCCTTTTCTTGTTGAGCGCAGACAGCGGCGTAACGGCAAGCGATATGGCCATCTGGAATGAGCACATCGCAACCGAAAACTCGGACCACCGGGCCGGCCGCTTCGCGGTACTCAACAAAATTGATGTGCTCTGGGATGATCTGCAGGGTGAACAGCACACGCGGGACTCGATTGCCCGCATTCAGCAATACACCGCAGACCATCTGGGTCTCAGGCAGAAAGACATACTGCCGGTGTCGGCCAAGCAGGCCCTGCTGGCCAAGGTCCGCAAGGATGAAGAACTGCTCCAGCGCAGCCAGCTGCCGGACCTGGAACAGCTGATCATTGATCGCATTCTGATGCACAAGGAACAGTTGATCACCCAGAGTCTGATCAACGACCTGCTGGGCATGCTGCAGAACAGCCAGGCGGCCATGCAATCGCGCCTTGACGGCCTTCAGGAGGAGCTCACCGCCTGCTCGGACACCCACATGGATCAGGATGCCCTGCGTCGACTGGCTGACCGGGCCCAGAAGGATTACGACTTCTACTACAAGAAGCTGATCACCCTGCGTTCAAGCCGCCGGCTCATGCAGTCCCAGGGCGATACCCTGCTGGATATGGTCAGCGCCAGCCGCTTCGACGCCCATGTTGAGACCGTGCGAGAGATGCTCACCCGAAGCTGGACGACGGCCGGCATGAGCCGGGGCATGAATCATTTCTTCGAATTACTCGAAAGTGACCTGACCAACCTGATGACGGAAGGTCAACTGGCTGAGAAAATGGTCAACGCGATCTATCGCCGGTACAACGAAGACACCCGCGCACGTCACCTGGAACCCATCCCCCTGCGGGCGGGGCGTCATGTGATTGCGGTGCGGGAACTGCGCAAGAAAGCCAATCGCTTCCGCCACAATCCGAAAAACCTGCTGATCGAGCAGTCGTTGCTGATTCGGCGATTCTTCAACGTCATGGTGGGCGAAGCGCGCAATCTCCACGAGCGGGTGCGCAAGGACGTACAGCGCTGGCCGGAAGAGGCGTTGCTGCCGATCATGCAATATTCCATGGAACAGAAGCGGTTGCTGGAACACCAGATCCGCCGCATCCGCGACATGGTCCGTAATGAGAAAGGATCCAAGGTCGAGCGTCAACGTCTGCTCGACACCATCGCAGACCTCAAACGTCAGCTGGAGCTGGCGGACAACATGCAACGCCAGATCCGAAAACCAGCGCCCACGCTCATCCAGCAGAAAGTGGTGAATATTTCCGGCATCGCCTGAGCCCCGGACCGCACCCCTACCCTCCATCATCGCCGGTTGCAGGCCTGCGATTGCGGCTTTACACTGCTTGGCTGACCGGGTTGCCCGAGTCTTGGCAGTGACGGCTGTTGCGCTCTCGGGCCAATGACCGCCACGCCATCCGAATCACTTTGTCTGATCCAGGAACCTGTCGCATCAATGCCCGATTCCCTGCCGCCGGATTCTGTCGGGATAGTCACCCCACAGACACTGCACTTCGATGAGCCCCTGGCCCTGGCCTGCGGGCAATCCCTGACGGCCTTTGACCTGGTGGTTGAAACCTACGGTGAGCTCAATCATGACGCCAGTAATGCGGTGCTGATCTGCCACGCATTGAGCGGGCACCACCACGCTGCCGGCTATCACAGCATGAGTGATCGCAAGCCCGGCTGGTGGGACAGCTGTATTGGCCCCGGCAAGCCCATCGACACCAACCGGTTTTTCGTGGTCAGCCTGAACAACCTGGGCGGCTGCAACGGCAGTACCGGTCCGAGCAGCATCAATCCCGACACTGGCCAGTGCTACGGCCCCGATTTCCCGGTGGTGACCGTCAGGGACTGGGTCGCCAGCCAGGCCATGCTCGCCGACCGTCTGGGCATTTCCTGCTGGGCCGCCGTGGTCGGCGGCTCCCTGGGCGGCATGCAGGCGCTGCAGTGGAGTCTGACCTACCCGGATCGCCTGCGCCACGCGCTGGTCATTGCCTCGACGCCAAGGCTGACCGCCCAGAACATCGCGTTCAACGAAGTGGCCCGCAAGGCCATCACCTCGGACCCGGACTTCCACGGTGGCCGCTACTACGATTTCGACGTTATTCCTCGTCAGGGCCTGATGCTGGCCCGCATGGTCGGCCACATCACCTACCTGTCCGACGCTTCCATGGGTGAAAAATTCGGGCGCGAAATGCGGGAACAGGCCTATCAGTTCGGCTACGACGCCGAATTTCAGGTCGAGAGCTATCTGCGCTACCAGGGCGAGCGGTTTTCCGAAACCTTTGACGCCAATACCTATCTGTTGATGACCAAAGCGCTGGATTATTTCGACCCGGCGTACGAGACCAACAATGACCTGTCACAGGCCCTCAGCAAGGCCCGGTGCGAATTCCTGGTGCTGTCGTTCAGCACCGATTGGCGCTTCACCCCAGCCCGCTCCGAGGAATTGGTCAATGCCATGATTGCGGCCCGCTGCCGGGTCAGCTACGCCGAGATTGACGCGCCCTGGGGACACGATGCGTTCCTGATTCCAACCCCGCGCTACACGGATATTTTTGCCACCTATCTCGATCGTGTGGCCCGGGAGGTCAACGCATGAGGACTGACCTGAAAATCATCGAGCAATGGATCAAACCTGGCAGTCACGTACTGGATCTGGGGTGCGGTGAAGGCGTTCTTCTGGATTACCTGCAGCGGGAGAAACAGGCCACCGGATACGGCCTGGAAATCAATCCCGACCATATAACTGCCTGCATGAGCCGGGGCGTTTCAGTGATTGAGCAGAATCTGGACACTCAGGGCCTGCAGAATTTCGAAGACCAGAGCTTTGATGTGGTGCTGATGACCCAGGCCTTGCAGGCTGTCCGACGACCGGACCAGGTGCTGGACGAGATGCTGCGCCTCGGGCGCGAGGGCATCGTGACGTTTCCCAACTTTGCCCACTGGCGTTTGCGGTGGTACCTGCTGCGTCATGGTCGCATGCCCGAATCTGAAACCCTTCCGTATAAGTGGTATAACACGCCTAATATCCATCTGTGCACATTCAACGACTTCGAGGCGCTTTGCCACAGCAAGCGTTTCCGGATTCTTAACCGCACAGTGGTCGACGGCGAACAGCAGGATCGCTGGCTGAGCCGGCTCTGGCCCAATATGCTGGGGCCGGTCGCCATTTATCGCATTGCCCGGCAGGAGGAT
>JAWVWU010000188.1:0-5128 GCA_033723595.1 Marinobacter sp.
CACACCGTCGCCTACCGGGTTGGTGCCGGAACTCAAAAAGCCGTTGGCATACAGGTCACCAAACTGGACCCGGCTGCCCTTGAAGCCAACCGTGCTGGCATTCGCAATGTTGTTACCGGTGACATCCAGATCAACCGATGCAGCCCGCAAGCCACTAAGCCCTGTATTGAAAGCCATACTTCACCTCGCCTGTTCTGAACCCGGTTAATTGATCTGCTGTACATCGGACAAGGCAATGGAGCCCATGCCGGCCAGGTTCAGCGTAATGCTGCCCCCGTTACCGAGCGACACGCTGTCGACATTGGCGCTGACCAGTGTGCCCAGCTGCTCGGTCCCTGACGGATAGGAACCTTCCGCCACAATCTCGTATCGCCCCATCGGCATGGCTTCGCCGTTGCCGTTCTTGCCATCCCAGGTGAAGGTCTTCTGGCCGGCCTGGCTGGCACCGAGATCAAGCTGGCGAACCCGCTCACCGGCGCTGTTCACGATGGACACGCGCAGACCTGAGGTGGTGGAGGGTACGTTGACCACCCCGGACATCTGACCATCGGCGCCCAGAATGCCGGTTTGCGACGGCGCCAGTACGGTACGGCCAACCATCGCCGACGCACTCAGGGCCTGGGTCGAGCGGAACTGCCCGGCCACGTCATCCACGCTGCTTGAGAGCTTCTGGATGCCCTCAAGCGAGCTGAACTGCGCCAGTTGCGCAATGAAGTCGCCGTTATCCTGCGGCTCCAGGGGATTCTGATTCTTGAGCTGCGCAATCATCAGCTCCATGAAATCGTTTTTGCCGAGATCGCTCTTCTTGGCCTTGTCCTGCCCGTCAAGCTGGTACTGGCTGAGAATGTCCGATGCTGCGGTGCCGTTCACCGTACTCATGGCTGATTCCTCACTGAGAGATTATTGCTGCCCTAGGGTCAGGATGCGCTGCATCATGGATTTGGCGGTGTTCATGACATCCACGTTCATCTGGAAGCTGCGGGATGACGACATCATGTCGGCCATCTCCTCGACCACATTGACGTTCGGATAGAACACGTAGCCGTCGGCGTTGGCGGCCGGATGGTTGGGCTCGTAACGCATCTGCAGTTCCGCATCGCTCTCGACGATACCGTCCACCCGGACACCTGCACTGGCGCCGTCGTCACCCGCCATGGGGCCGAAACCGCCCTGGCCGGCGTTCAGCAGGCTGTCCTGCACCGCCGAGAACACGGGTTTACGGGCGCGGTAGGTCTCGCCGGTGCTGGAACTGGCCGTTTCCGCATTGGCAATGTTCGACGCGGTGGTGTTCAGCCGCACCGACTGGGCACTCATACCGGAACCGGCAATATCAAAAATGCTACCGAGGGACATAGTGACTCTCCTGATTCATTGTCACGTCAGACCTACTCGCCCCGCAGAGCTTTGGTCAGACCGGCGAAGCTGTTGTTGAGAAACTGGAAGCTCGCCTGGTAATCCATGGCGTTGCGCATGAAGGCCGACTGTTCCTGCTGGGCGTCAACCGTGTTGCCGTCGATGGACGGCTGCAGCGGGTTGCGATACATCAGCTCACCGTCGGCTCCGGAGTCACTCGCTCCCATATGACCCGGGTTCGACTGCTCCAGCGCCAGGCCTGAACCGTCGCCGCCGGCCTGGGCGAGAATCGCCCGGAAGTCCAGATCCCGGGCCTTGAAGCCCGGTGTATCGGCATTGGCCAGGTTGTTGGCCAGAACTTCGGCGCGGCGGACACGGGTATTCAGTGCCAGCTCGTGTATGCCCAGTGCCTTGTCAAATGAGATTGCCATGCTTACCTCCACACATCCGATACGGAGACCGGCGAGCTGTGTCCGCCGATGTCGCTATGCAGGAGTAGAAGCAACTGCAATGCCAATCTGATCAGAACGTCTGTGAAGCTTTGTATGACGGGGATTCGGGGCGGGTTGCGAACGCCAGCGGGCGGCGCCCGCAGGACGATAACCTCAAAAAGCGGCAAAGGATTTCCCCTGCCGCCGGAAGGACGGAATCAGGCCGGCCAGCGGCTGACAAATTCGTCCACGGTCGGCCGCGGTACTGCGGGTTTGGCGCTGTCTACCGTGCCGACGTAGAGAAACCCGACGATGGTTTCATCGTCACCGACGCCGAGGCCCCGGCGAATGGCCGGATGATGCGCGACCGCGCCGGTACGCCACATGGCGCCGAAACCGGCGGACTGCAGGGCCAGCAGGATGTAACCCAGCCCCACACCGGTGGAGATGATCTGCTCTTCCTCCGGTACTTTCGGATGAGGACGGTGACGGCAGATACCCACGATCAGCATGGGTGCCCGCTGAGGCATCCGCAGCAGTTTGTCGCGATCCGTCGGCAGCGGGTCATGCGGGTCGTCGGCGGCGCTGGCGAACAGCTCACCCAGTGCCTGGAGCCCATCGCCTTCGATCACCAGATAGCGCCAGGGGCGCAACAGGGCGTGGTCGGGCGCCCGCGCGGCGCACGAGAACACTGTGTCCAGAAGCGCCTGGTCCGGTGCTGGCGCGGTGAGTCGCGGCTCTGAGGAGCGTTCCAGCAATGCATCTATCACGTGCGTCATGAATTGTCCCGTTGCCTGTTCAAATGGCGTGTCCTGAGTCCGAAGTCTGCCTATGCGGGTGATGGAATTGTGACTCGCCGCCAATGCTGTTAGTCTTTAGTCGTAGTTCAGTCTACCTCAAAATAACAAACGATCCGGTAGCATTGATCATGAGTCAACAGCAGTCATTCGATCGGTTTTCTGATTTTTATCCGTTCTACCTTGAGGAGCATAGCGATCCGGTGTGCCGGCGTCTTCACTACGCAGGTAGTTTTCTGGTCATCGCTGTCGCCCTGTACGCTCTGCTGACCGGGCACCTTGCCTACCTCTGGTTGATGCCGGTGATTGGCTACGGATTTGCCTGGCTCGGCCACTTTCTGTTCGAAAAAAACCGTCCGGCCACGTTTCAGTATCCGCTTTACAGTCTGATGGGAGACTGGGTCATGTTGAAAGACATGCTGACTGGTCGCATCCGGTTTTAATGTTATGAACGCCCCCCTGAAAGTGGCCAAGCCCATGGTGCTTGAGACCCAGAACACCCCGATTGTCATCCCCCCTATGCCCGATTACAAGGGGCGAATCCTGGCCTATGCGGCCACCAGCGCGGTCATCATCGCCGGCGTCGTCGATCAGGTTTTTCATCACTGGGTCATCTGGCTGCTGGTCGGCGCCGTGCTCTGGCCCCATGTCGTCTATTATCTGACCCGCTATACCCTGCTTCGCCGGTCCCCGCGAATTCGCCACAAAATGTTGTTGGTGGACTGCGCGATCGGTGGCGGATTCATCGGCATTACCGGGCTGGTGGCAACGCCGTCGGTGGCGGTCGTGCTGATGCTGATGTTCAGCTGCCTGATCGTCGGCGGCATTCGTCAGTGGTTCTACGGGATGATGTTCCTGTCCGCCGCGGCGTTTGCCGGCGTCTCGGCCGCCGGCCTGGCGGAATCTCCCGAATCGCCACTGCTGCTGAGCATGCTTTCGCTAATGTCCACCGGACTCTATATCTGCATGACGGCTTACTACGCCCACCAGCAGGCCCGGGCACTGATGATGGCCAAGACCCAGATCCAGAACCAGCGGGAGCAGTCCATTGCGCTCTCCCACAAACTGTCCAAATACCTGTCCCCGCAGGTCTGGCAATCGATCTTCACCGGCGAGCGTGACGTCCGGCTCGAGACCCAGCGCAAAAAACTGGTGATCTTCTTTTCCGACATCAAGGGCTTCACCGAACTGTCGGAAGAAATGGAGCCGGAAGCGCTCACCGAACTGCTGAATCACTACTTCAACGAAATGTCCGAAGTCGCCCTGAAATACGGCGGCACGATCGACAAATTCGTGGGCGATTCGATCATGATCTTCTTCGGTGATCCGACCAGCCGGGGCCAGCGCGAGGATGCCTTTGCCTGCGCCTCCATGGCCGTGGACATGCGCAAGCACATGAAAATCATGCGTCAGCGGTGGCGCAGCCAGGGCATCAAGACGCCGCTGGAGATCCGCATGGGGATCAGTACCGGCTACACCACCGTCGGTAACTTTGGCGCCGAAAACCGCATGGACTACACCATCATCGGCAAGGAAGTGAACCTGGCAAGCCGGCTCGAATCCCTGGCCGAACCGGGCGAGATACTGGTCTCCTACGAGACCTTTTCACTGATCAAGGATCGCATCATGTGCCGGGACAAGGGCGAAATCACTGTGAAGGGTTTTGGCCGGCCGGTGCCCATCTACGAGGTGGTGGACTTCCGCCGTGACCTCGGCCCCAACCGCAGCTTCCTGGAACACGAGCGTAGCGGCTTCGCCATGTACCTCGATTCGGACAAGGTCGATGAGGCCGAGCGCAAGAGCATCCTGACCGCCCTCGAGGACGCCGCCGAACGGCTCAGGCAGGAAGACAGCTGACGCGCGCGCCCTGCGCCCAGCACTGGCCTGACCGTTGGTTCACTGGCGTACCAGCCTCACTCGCGGCGCCTCACCGGTGCCGGTACTGCGCCAGGGATTGATATCCAGCCCGCCCCGGCGCGTGTAGCGGGCGCAGACCGTGAGACTCTCCGGCTGGCACTGGCGCATGATGTCACTGAACACCGTTTCGACGCAGTGCTCATGAAAATCCTGCTGCTGGCGAAAGCCCACCACGTAGGCCAGCAGACTGGCGCGGTCGATGGCCGGACCGGTGTACTCCACCAGCAGGGAGCCCCAGTCCGGCTGCCCGGTCACCGGGCAGTTACTCTTGAGCAGATGTGAGCACAGCTTTTCCGTAACCCGGGCGCCGTGAGCCGTCAGGCGTTCAGGACAGTAGGCGTAGCCCACCTCGTCGACCGTCTCATGGTCGATCAGCTCAAAACCATCCGGGCGCCCGACGATGTGCTGCGGGTCCTCCACCTCAAACAGGGTGACCCGCACGGCAGCACCGCTGGCGCTGGACAGGTCCTGCTCAATCACTTCCCGCACGCGATCAGCCGATGAAAAAACGTCCTGATTCAATGAGTTCAGATACAGTTTTAAGGATTTGGATTCAATCAGCGAGGCCGACGCACAGGGTACACGCAGTTCCGCCCAGGCCACCGCGGGAATGCCGTTCGGCCGCAGCCA
>JAWVWU010000189.1:0-5093 GCA_033723595.1 Marinobacter sp.
AGCATCTCCTTGGCGGTCTTGGAGATAAACTGGCCGTGGGAGTAGTCCTGGTTGATCAGGAAGACTTTCTTGATGTCGTCCTGTTTGGCCATGTAGTTGGTCAACGCTTCCAGCTTGATTTCGCTGTTGGCGTCGAAGCGGAAGTGGTAGAAGCTGCAGCGATCGTTGGTCAGCGCCGGATCAACCGCCGCATAGTTCAGATAGAGGATCTTGTTGTCGCTGTTGCGACGGTTGTTACGATCAACCGCCTCGACCAGAGCGCCGGCCACGTTGGAGCCGTTGCCCTGGGTAATGAAGTGGATGCCTTCGTCAGCGGCACGCTGAACCAGTTGCACGGATTCCGAGGCGCTCTGCTTGTTGTCCATGGGGACGATTTCAAACTTGCGGCCCAGCACGCCGCCGGCCTCGTTGATTTTTTCAGCGGTAAAACGGAAGTGTTTCAAGCCCGCGTCGCCGACATTGGCGAAGGCGCCGGAGAGGGGTTCGATGTAGGCGATCCGGATGGGATCGTCTGCCGCATACCCCTGGGGTGCCAGCATGGCTGAGAGACCGATGAGTGCCCCGGCAAAAATGCCGGCCCGTTTCTTGTTGGTCATGTTGTGCTCCTTGTATCACGGTCGGATCGACCGCTGTTTTTTGTAATTGTAAGTTGCAATTTCGACTTTATAGCGAGCGCTTGATCTATACAATTAGCTAGTTCATTATTTTTTACAATGATATTGAGTTTCAAAATTGACCGATCAAGCGGCTAAAAGTTCCGCATAGCAAAATAAAACATCATCATGCAGTGCGGGGCCCGGCTGGACGGACGGTCACGGTCCTGCCGGATTCGCACCCATTAACTGTAGATCGAAATCGTCAAAACGACACTCGAATGAGAATAAATATGACGTCTTCTGCTCGTCGCCCGCCGGCCTGGCTGATGGTTGGCACCGGAATCCTCATCGTCATGACTGTGCTGGTGTTCGGGCGCCTGGCGTTCGGGCTTATTCTGCCGTCGATGCGAGACGGTCTCCTGCTCAGCTATCAGCAGGCCGGCAACCTGGGTACCGCGACCGCACTGGGTTATCTAAGCCTGGTGTTGTATGCCGGCATTGTGGCGTCCCGTCGCGGTGGCCGCTTTTCGGTGTTGCTGGGCATTACCTTCAGTACGGTCGGCTTTGTCGGCCTGAGCCTGGTGCCGGGCTACCTGACGGCACTGGTGTTGATGACCGTGTTGGGTTTTGGCACCGCGTTTGGCTTTACCCCGCTGATTTCCCTGCTGTCGGCCTGGTTCCCGGAGAAGCGGGGCTCGGTCATCGGTTTTCTGGTCAGCGGTGTAGGCCTGGGGATGCTGCTGGCCGGTTGGCTGGTGCCCTTCGTGGTCGCCCGGGTCGGGGTCGACGGCTGGCGCCAGGTCTGGCAGCTCTTTGCCAGCGCCGGTGTGGTGGCGTTTATCGCCGCGCTGGCGTTTCTGCGGAATCCGCCGCAACTGCCCGACGCACCCGGCGATGCGCCTATGGATCGCAAGCGGGTGTATCGCAACCCCCATGTGGTGATGGTGGGTATGCTCTACGGTGTCATCGGTTTCATCTACATCGTACAGTCAGTGTTCATGTACAGCTTTGCGGTGGAGGCGGGTATTTCCGCCATCACGGCCGGCCAGCTGACCTCGGCCATGGGCTTGTTGGTCGCGTTTTCCGGTCCCGCCTGGGGCTGGTTCGGCGACCGTTTCGGGCGTGGCCTGGCACTGTTGATCTCCAGCTCGATGGCGGTCATCGCCATGGGCCTGCCGGTGGTCTGGCCCGCGCTGCCGAGTTTTGTGGCGCACTACCTGATTCTGGGGGCCACCATGAACGGCATGTTCATCTCCATTCTGTCGATCTCCAGCGAGCGCGTCAGTGCCCGGGAGGCGCCCGTTGCGGTCAGCTACGTCACCGTGTTTTTTGCCGTGGGGCAGCTGGTCGGGCCGGTGGGCGCGGGCCTGCTGATTGATCTCAGCGGTTTCCGGGGGGCGTTTGCGATGGTGTGCGCAGTCCTGGTGAGCGGCGTTTTCCTGAGCCTGAAACTGCATCTGTATCCCAAACTGACGTCCTGATAGCGCTTTTCAGCCGAGATCGGCTACAGTGAGCCAAAACAAGAAATCGGAGGCATGACATGACGGAATCGGCTCCCGCACCGCTCTGGGTACCGGACAATAACCGGGTCCACAACAGCCGGATGTGGCATTTTATGCGCTGGCTGGAAGACCACCGGGAACTCAGCTTCGCGGATTACAACGCGCTCTGGCAGTGGTCGGTGGATAACCTCGAGAGCTTCTGGGATGCCTTCTGGCAATATTTTGATGTGCCCTTCTCCAGGCCCTACAAGCAGGTTCTCGATACCGAACGCATGCCCGGGGCGCGCTGGTTCAGTGGCGCCCGGCTCAACATGGCGGAGCAGGTCTTCCGTTTTCACCAGGATGAGCCGGACCGGCCCGCCATTATCGCCCGCTCCGAACTGCGTCCGTTGACCGAGCTGAGCTGGGGGGAATTCCGTCGCCAGACCGCCGCCATGGCCTACAGCCTGCGAGAACTCGGGGTCGAAAAGGGTGACCGGGTGGTGGCCTACCTGCCCAATATTCCAGAAGCGGCGATTGCGTTTTTTGCCTGCGCCAGCATTGGTGCCATCTGGTCGAGTTGCTCCCCGGACATGGGTACCCGCAGCGTCACCGACCGTTTCAAACAGATTGATCCACGCATCCTGATCGCGGTAGACGGTTACCGCTACGGCGGCCAGGATTACGATCGGCTGGCAGTGGTGGACGGATTGCGCGGGGAACTGCCCACGCTGCAGCAAACCATCCTGCTGCCCTACCTGGATCCATCGGCCGAACTGGACGATGCTGTCTCGTGGGACAGCATGACCGCCAACAACGAGCCGTTGTATTTCGAACAGGTCTCCTTCAGCCACCCGCTGTGGGTGGTTTACTCATCCGGCACCACAGGCATGCCCAAGCCGATCGTCCATGGCCACGGCGGCGCATTGCTCGAAGGTTTGCAGGGCCAGGGTCTGCACATGGACCTGGGGCCGGACGATCGCTACATGTGGTTCACCACCACCGGCTGGATCATGTGGAACGCGCAGATCAGCGGCCTGCTGCTGGGTGCCACCATCTGTATCTACGACGGCAATCCGGGTTACCCGGACCTGGGAACACTCTGGCGGTTTGCCGAGGAAACCCGGCTGAGCTTTTTCGGGGCGGGCGCCGCTTTCTATATGAACTGCAAAAAGGCGGGGTTGGAGTTGTCGACGATTGCCAACCTGGCGTCGATTCGGTCGGTGGGGTCCACCGGATCGCCTTTACCGGAAGAGGGTTACACCTGGCTGATTGATCAGCTCGGCGACGTATTGATTGCCGCCATCAGCGGGGGCACGGATGTCGCTGCCTCCTATGTGGGCGCCTGCCCGATCATGCCGGTCTACGCCGGAGAAATGCAGTGCCGGACGCTTGGCACGGCGGTGGTCGCCATGGACGACGACGGCAACGAGCTGATCGACGAGGTGGGCGAGCTGGTCATTACCAAACCGATGCCGTCGATGCCGTTGTATTTCTGGGGGGATGAGGACGGCCAGCGCTATCACGACAGTTATTTCGATACCTTTCCGGGGCTCTGGCGTCACGGCGACTGGATTCGCATTACCCCCCGGGGCGGGGCGGTGATCTACGGCCGGTCCGACACCACCATCAATCGCCACGGCATCCGGATGGGCACCAGTGAGATCTACCGGGTCGTTGAGGAACAGCCCGAAGTGCTGGACAGTCTGGTGGTGGATCTGGAGTACCTGGGCAAGCCGTCGTACATGCCGCTGTTCGTGGTGTTGCGGGAGGGCGTCACGCTGGACGAAAGCCTGTCGGAGCGAATTCGGCAGGCCATCCGGACCAATCTCTCGGCGCGTCATCTGCCAAATGAGATCGTTCAGGTGGAGGCCGTGCCCCGCACGCTGACCGGCAAGAAGATGGAGTTGCCGATCAAGAAGCTGCTGTTGGGTAAACCGCTGGCCGAGGTCGCCAACCCGGATGCCATGGCCAATCCTGACTGTCTGGCGTATTACCAGGCCTTTGCCCGGGACCACAACACCGCGGTCAGCCGCTGACGGTGACGTAATCCGGGTTGACGGATTCAGGCCAGGGCCCGCCCGGCACGCGGTCCCCTCGCACGGCAATCCGATTGCGGCCGTCGGCCTTGGCCTGGTAGAGCAAACGGTCGGCGGCGGCCAGAAGGTCACGCAGGGTCTCACCGTCCACGCCCAGCTCGGCAATGCCGATGCTCATGGTCATGGTGATTTCAGTGTCCTCCACCACCATCGGTGAGCGCGCCAGGCCCGCTCGCAGCTCTTCGGCCACCATCATGGCCCGGCGACTGTCGGTATCGGTCAGAATGATGCCGAATTCCTCCCCGCCCAGCCGGCAGATCAGGTCCGTGGTCCGCAGCCGGCGAACCAGCATCCGTGCTACGAAGACCAGCGCCGAGTCGCCGACGTCATGGCCGTGGTCGTCGTTGATCGATTTGAAGAAGTCCAGATCCAGCAGCAGTACCGCCATCGGGGTGTGGTTGCGTCGGGCCCGGCGCTTCTCGCGTTCAAATATGTCCCGGAATCGGGTGCGGTTCGCCAGGCCCGTCAGGAAATCGGTGTTGGCCATGCGGTAAAGGGTCTGCTCGGTGCGTTCCCGGCTGACCTCGTAGGCGTGAGACAGAGTAAAGATCACCAGGGACAGAATCGACAGGTTGGCCAGCGGGGTCGCCTGCATCAGGTCCGGGTTGTCGTAGTTCTTGTCGAAGAAGATCAGCACCGAGACCAGCATGAAGAACAAGGCGACGACGAATCCGGTGCGCCTGCCCAACAGCAGATGGGAGAGGATCGGAATCAGCAGCGCCCAGGCGAATACCGAGTCGGTGGCGCGGGGCGTGTACATGGCGAACATCATCGCTGAGAAAAACGGCAGGATGAAGGCCAGAATCCAGCGTTCCAGGTGGCGGGTGTTGCGGATGATCAACAGCAGCACCGTCGAGTAGCCGGCCATGGCCAGCTCAACCATGGCGAGGGCATAGAGGCCATGGTGGACGTTGAGA
>JAWVWU010000190.1:0-5079 GCA_033723595.1 Marinobacter sp.
CAGGTCGTCCAGGGCAGCAGCCCCGGAGACTGAAAGAGACTCCGGAACTGCCGATGTCAGACAGCAAGCCGGCTGCGGAATCTGCCGGGCAGGACGCTACTCGGCGAGACTTTTATGCACGACCTCGTAGACATCCTTTGACAGTCCGGCCTTGTCTCGAACTGTTTCCAGCGCGGCTTTCATGCCGTCGCGGTACTGCGACGCGTATTTCCGCCAGCGGGTCAGCGGCGAGACCAGTCTTGCCGCAATCTGGGGATTGCTGTCGTCAAGACGCACAATCTGCTCGGCCAGGAATCGGTAACCGGACCCGTCCTCGGCGTGAAAGTTCACCAGGTTCTGGGCCGCAAACACCGCAATCACAGACCGGATCTTGTTCGGGTTCTTCCAGT
This sequence comes from Marinobacter sp., assembly GCA_033723595.1. Lineage (GTDB taxonomy): Bacteria > Pseudomonadota > Gammaproteobacteria > Pseudomonadales > Oleiphilaceae > Marinobacter. The sequence goes on from JAWVWU010000190.1 coordinate 390, forward strand.
CGAACGCCTTGTGAGCAAGCAGGGAACGGACCGCCTCCAGCTGGCCGGCACGGGGACTGGCCGCCTGGATGGCAAACCACTGTTCAACCACCTGCGGATCGTTCTGCCACTGCTGATAAAACGCCTGGAGCATCTCCTCGCGGTTGTCCTCAAAGTCAGAGTTCACCAGGGCCCTCAGCGCAGCTGACTGGTCGGTCATGTTGCCGGCATCGCGGAACTGCCTGATCGCCAGCAGGCGACCTTCTTCATCGTTGATATGCAACAACCAGCTCAGCGCGATATTACGCACCGCCCGGCGGGCAATCGCCTCTGAATTGAGCTCGTAGGGTCCGCTGTCAGCGTTGCGGTGATAACAGGCGACCAACTCGTCCCGAAGGGTCAGCGCCAGTTGATTGAGCACGCGTTTGCGGGCCTTGTGAATGCCCTGAACATCGGCCTCCTCGCTCAATTCGATCAGGTAGGCTTCACTGGGAAGCTGGAGCATCTTGGCCACCAGCGCCTGGTCGAGATCCGCGCTGCAGATCAAATGCCGGTAGGCCGTGACCAGACGGGGCTCGACTGGCAGGTGCGATGGCGCCCCAATCAGCGAGCAAATCACGTCGACCGCCAGTCGTTGACCGGCGTCCCAGCGATTGAATCCGTCCGAATCATAGTTCATCAGGAACATCAGCTGCTCACGCGTCCAGGGGTAATCAACCCGCACCGGCGCCGAAAAGTCCCTCAACAGCGACGGGATCGGCGGCTCTTCAATGTCCTGGAACTCGAATGTGTGGCTGGCTCCGGTCAGCTCAAGGACCCGCGATACCGGGCCCGGCCCGGATTCTCCGGACAGTGTCAGCGGCAGGTCTACACCGTGGCTGTCAAGCAGCCCCATCGCGAACGGAATGTGCTGGGGTTTCTTGTCGGACTGGCCCGGCGTGTCGGGCACGGACTGGTCGATCGTCAGACGATAAACCTTGCGGTCGGCGTCATACTGGTCGCTGACCTTGAGCATCGGTGTCCCCGCTTGTTCGTACCAGAGCCTGAATTGACTCAGGTCACGGCCGCTGGCGTCTTCCATGGCCCGGACAAAATCATCCGTTGTCACCGCCTGGCCATCGTGACGCTCGAAATACAGGTCGCTGCCCTTACGGAAAAGATCCGGGCCTAGCAGGGTGTGGATCATCCGCACCACTTCCGAGCCCTTTTCGTAGATGGTCAGGGTATAGAAGTTGGATATCTCCATGTACGACGCCGGTCTGACCGGATGCGCCATGGGGCCGGCATCCTCAGCAAACTGGGCGGTTCTCAGCAACGTGGCATCGTCGATCCGCTTGACCGTGGCCGAGCCCATATCGGACGAAAACGAGGAATCACGGAAAACGGTAAACCCTTCCTTCAAACTGAGCTGGAACCAGTCCCGGCAGGTCACGCGATTACCGGACCAGTTGTGGAAATACTCGTGTGCGACGATCGATTCGATGCGTTCGAAGGCAGCATCGGTGGCCGTATCTGAACTGGCCAGAACACAGGACGAGTTAAATATGTTGAGTCCCTTGTTCTCCATCGCCCCCATATTGAAGTCGTCGACCGCTACAATCATAAAGATGTCGAGGTCATATTCCCGACCATAAACCTCTTCATCCCAGCGCATGGCACGCTTGAGGGAAGCCAGCGCGTGTGCGCATTTGTCCGCGTTACGCGGCTCGACGTACATCCGAAGAGCAATATCCCGGCCGGATTGTGTGGTAAAGGTGTCGGTTTTCTCAACCAGCGCACCGGCGACCAGCGCAAACAGGTAGCAGGGCTTGGGAAATGGATCTTCCCAGGTCACGAAATGACGGTTGCCGGGCAACTCACCGCGTTCCACGTCGTTGCCATTGGACAACAGGACCGGGTACTGGCTGGCATCGGCCTCGACGCGCGTGCGGAAGCGTGCCATGACATCCGGTCGGTCCGGGAAATAGGTAATGCAGCGGAAACCTTCCGCCTCGCACTGGGTACAAAACATACCGGACGATTTGTAAAGCCCTTCCAGACGGGTGTTGTTCTGGGGCTCTATCCAGGTCACCACCGTCAACTCGCACTGATCCGGCACCACGGGCACGGTCAGGCCTTCGTCCAGCAGTTGGTACTGGTCGTCACGGAGCAGTTCGCCGTCAAGTGACAGGCTTTCGAGGGTCAGGCTGTCGCCATCAAGCACGAGCGGCGCCGACGGATCCCCGGCTTCCGGATTGCGCCGCAGATTCAGCGTGCTGTGGACGCGTGCGCCCTCTTCAAACAGCTCAAAGCGCAGGTCGACGTGGTCTACCAGAAAAGACGGCACCTGGTAATCCGCAAGATAAATTGTCCTGGGCTGGCTGGTTCGCATGTTTGTCTCCAAAGAATTTAAACAACGGAATTCGCTGGGCGCTCAGTTCAGATCGAGTGCAGCTTGCTCAGCGGGCACATCCACTCGCAAACGCACCTGGTACGCCGTGTATTTTCGAATATTGATCACACCGGTATCGAGCATCAGGTACTGCCCCTTGATGCCCTGCAGGACGCCTGCTATGGACGGCGTTTTGTCCAGATTATGGCTTTTGACCTTCTCCGGCCAGACCTGAACCGGATAACTGAGACCCACTGCCTGCTCATCGGATACCCGCAGCGCATCCTCGCCATGTTCAGCCCGCAATGCGATGAGCTCCGGTGCGATTTTGGCCAGCAGCTGTTGCCGCTCGGCCGCCAGATCCATGGCGCTCACATCGCCTTTGAGCATGGCCCGCCAGTTGGTTCGGTCAGCCACATGCTGTTTGCAGGCAACCTCGACCAGACCGGCGAGATACCGTGTCGCAACACGCAGCATCGGGATGGCCTCAACCGCACCCTGATCGATCCAGCGTGTTGGTACCTGGCTACCCCGGGTGATTCCCACCTTGAGACCGGACGAGTTGGCGAGATAGACCACGTGCTCGACCATGCAGTGGGTCTTGCCCCACTCCGGCTCCCGGCAGGTGCCTTGGTCAAAGTGGCATTTTTCCGGGCTCATGATGCAGGTGTCACAGGACGCCAGGCGCCGAAAACAGGGAAAGCAATGACCCTGGCCGAAACTCTTGCTGGTCTGGCGATCACAATGAATACAGCGGATCACGCCCTCAAAGTCGATCCGGACCGAACGGCCCAGCAGGTCGTTCAGTGGCAGCCTGGTGTCACCCACTTTCAGTGTATAGCCGACCGGGTCACAGGGCTCGGCCGGCATTTTGACCAGGCGTCCGGAAACATCAATGACTGTGGTCACGTTGGCCCCTCAGTTCAGTATCCGGATGGGTTCTGAACCGTCGCCCGCATCGCGACCGCGCTCTTTTTTCCGAGACCGGTCAATAAACCCGACCCGCTCCTGTGCTGGCACATCGTGACGGTTTTCATAGTAAATGACGGCTTCCATACAGATGGCCCGCTGCTCGGCCGACACCGCCCGTCCATCGGGCCACTTACCCAGTTCGATAGCGCGCTTGAGGCTCTTGTACACCGCAGGGTCCAGCCGCTCAATCAATTCGTCGTAGGTCATCAGACTATTCCGCTTCAATGCATTGACTTACACAAATGATAACGATTATCATTATCACGCCAAATCGCAATGGTCGTTTGCGTTTGGTCTCTCATCAGGAGCTCTCGCAGCTCTCTTCATGCCCCGCCTTCTGGCGGGGCTTTTTTTGTGGGCGTCAGCACCAGTGCCATCAACAGGCCGGCCATAAAACCACCCAGGTGCGCCTCATTCGCCATCGCACCCATACCGAGCATGACTGACAAGGGCGTAAACCCGATGACCATCCAGGCCACGGCAACCACCACCAGTGCCGGAGGAAACTGAAAGCGAGGCAAACGCCGCTGACTGAGCCAGCAGTACCCAAGGATACCGTAAACCACGCCGGACAGACCGCCGAACAGCGGCCCGGACACAAAATACTGCAGCCCATTGGATGCCAGGCTGGTGACCAGAAACAACACGGCCAGTTTTGTTCGCCCGTCGAACCACTCCACCTGGCTGCCCAGAAACCAGAACATCACGGCGTTGAATATAATGTGTGGCCAGCTGAAGTGCAGAAAATCCGGTGTTAGCAGGCGCCAGTACTGACCCATCGCCAATGTGTCCGCAAGCGCCTGATACTTCTGATCAAACGTACCCCAGTCGTGGTTGCGGGGATCAACAATCATCAGCGATGCGGCCGAGATATTCTGTCCAAGCCCGGTGACCCAGGCGAGGATCACCGCCACAATGATCGCACCCAGTACCAGTGGTGCATGCCGCGGTGACGGTTGCCAGCGGCCACCGACAAAAACCGGTGACTGGCTGGTCGCATTCACGGCAGCCTGCACAGCAGGCTCATTCAGATACTTGTCCAGCGCGGCCAGAACGGGCTCGCTGTGCGCGGGGTCCGCCAGCCAGAGAACCTGCTGACCGCCCTCTTCGGTGATTCTGTGCTCAACACCCTGCTCCCGAAGCCAGGTACTGAAACCGGAAAGATTAACACTGGTCTCGAACTGTTTAACCCGATACACCCGCTTACCTCGTCAGACTGTCTTCGGCCTGTCGACTGCCCAGCCACTCAGGCCGTTCGACCGACACCTGCACAAATTTGTCCCGGGACAGAACCGTTTCATCGTCCATCCGATAAGCCACCAGCTTGCCGTATTTCACCGCACTGTAATCGATGCACGCCACGTTCGG
>JAWVWU010000191.1:0-5061 GCA_033723595.1 Marinobacter sp.
GCCGATGCCCATGCCCTCGGATTTGGTTGTATAGAACGGCAGAAACAGCTTCTCTTCGGCATCGTCAGACAGGCCGACGCCCTGATCGGTCACAGTTACCCGAATACAGTTCGCACCCTGTTGCTGGGCCGTGACCAGCACGGGCTCGTCCCGCCCGGCGCTACGCGTGGATTCAAGCGCATTGCGGATAAGATTGAGTGCAACCTGCTGGACCTGGACTGGATCGGCCATCACGTCCGGCAGGTCGTCAGGTACCACAACTTCAACGCCACCCTCATTATTGCGCACATCCACTTCCGCAAACTGCCGCGTCTCCTCCAGCAGGGACGCCAGCGACAGCACCTCTTTGCCGGCGGCGGGTTTTTTGACAAAACTGCGTATCCGGCGAATAACCTCACTGGCCCGATACGACTGGGCCTCGATCTTGCCCAGCGTCTGCTCCAGCAGTTCGCGATCCAGGGGTTCCTCAGCGATCATTCGCAACGCAACGCGGGCATAATTGGTGATCGCCGTCAGCGGCTGATTCACCTCGTGGGCGAACCCCGCCGTCATCTCACCCATGGTGGACATGCGAGAGGCATGAGCCAGTTGATCCCGCTGCTCCTGAACCAGCGCACGGGCTTCCTCGAGCGCCTGCTCGTTGTCCAGCTCGGAGGAAATGTCGCGAAACACGACCACCGCGCCCAGCAACTGGTCCCCTTCACGCTTGGGCGTCGCCCGGTACTCGGCCGGGAAACAGGAGCCATCACCGCGTTGCATGGTGATATTGCGCTGGTGCTCGGCAATGCCCTGCTTGCAGGTTGCCTCGACCGGCACGTTGGCCGGGTCCGGGGCGCAACGCGGGTTGCCGCCGAGGCGGAAATGCAGATCAAAAAAATTGCGCCCGATCAGCTCTTCAATGGTACAGCGGGTAATCATGGCGGCCGCCGGGTTGGCAAAAATGATGTTGCCGTCCGAGTCCAGGCCATAAATGCCCTCGCTGATGGCGTTCAGAATGCGGCTCTGGTCATTTTCCAGCTGGCGGTTCCGCGCCTGGAGCTGACGCTCGAGCAGAATTACCTGGGCGTGAGTCCACACCCGCGCGATGACTTCCTGGGCCTGAAACGGCTTGGCAATGTAGTCGGCGCCGCCCAGGGCAAACCCTTTCACTTTGGCATCAAGATCGTCCAGGGCCGACAGAAAAACCACCGCGCTGTCGGCCGTCTCGGGCATGGCCTTGAGCTGTCGACAGACCTCATAGCCGTCCATGTCGGGCATCATGATATCGAGCAGGATCACTTCCGGCAGGTGCCGCTGAGCCAGCGCCAGCGCCTTGTCACCATCATTGGCAATCAATAGCCGATAACCCCGGTCTTTCAGGGTTTCATAAAGCACTTTGAGATTCTGGGCGTTGTCATCCACCAGAAGCACGGTTGCTTCCGGTGATGCACTGACTGCTTCGGTCATAAATTCTCGGCCGGTTCAGAAGATAGTCGCATCTTGCCGGTCAAATCAGCGGGCGTCGATAAGGTCCTTTACGGACAGGACCATCCGCACAAGGTGGGCCAGGGAATGGGTTCCCATCTTGTGCATCACCCGGGAACGGTGGATTTCCACCGTGCGCTGGCTGATTTCCAACTCAATTGCGATGACCTTGTTGGCCTGACCGGCAATCATCCGGTCCATGATTTCACTCTCCCTGGGGGTGAGCGTATTGATACGACGAACGATTTCCTGCTTTTCGCCAAGCGTTTTCCGTTGCTCCCGGTCCTGCGCCAGCGCGGCCTCGATTTTCTCCAGCAACGCCTCCTCCCGGTAAGGCTTCTGGATAAAGTCCACCGCCCCTTCTTTCATCGCGTCCACCGCCAGCGGTACATCACCGTGCCCGGTTACGAAAATGATCGGTAAGATGGAGTGGCGCTCATTGAGGCGTTTCTGAAGTTCCATGCCGTCCATTCCCGGCATGCGAATATCCAGCACGATGCAACCCGCCATGTGGTCTGAATAGTCGGAGAGAAACGCATTCGCCGTTGAGTAGGGTTTGACCACTTTCCGGGCAGACTTCAATAGAAGTTCCAGAGAATCCCGCACGGCTTCGTCGTCTTCCACCACATACACTGTTTGCTGTATCTCGCTCATCTTCTCGCTCTCTCTGCTATCGATGATGCCTCAAATGACGCCTGGTGGAACGCGGGGTCTGCCGGTTCGGTTAGAGGCCGTCGACGTTCACCACACGGTCTTTTCAATGCACCGACGGTTCTTTCTCGTGCCCGCCGCCATGGTCCTGGCGCTCCTGTTCGCGCATTTTCTCGAGTCGACTCTGAATCGCCCCGAATACGGTATTCCGGGGATAATGCCCTTTACGGTCCGGCCTGCCCGCCGGTTTGTCCAGCAGCAGGGAAATGGCCTCTTCCGCCGTTTTGACAGCATAGACTGAGAACTGGCCGTCGCGAACTGCCTGCACCACGTCCTGCTCCAGCATGAGGTTCTGGACATTGGTATAGGGCAGGATCACGCCCTGCGTCGAGGCGGCGCCGGTAAGCCGACAGGTCTGGAAAAAGCCTTCGATCTTTTCATTGGCGCCGCCAATGGGCTGCACCTCACCAAACTGGTTCATCGATCCGGTGATCGCCAGGTCCTGACGAATCGGAATTTCCGAAAGCGCAGACACCAGGGCACACAACTCGGCCAGCGATGCACTGTCGCCGTCCACTTCCCCGTAGTTCTGCTCAAAGGTCAGACTGGCCGACAGGTGCATGGGTTCGGTCCGGGCGAAATGGGAGGCCAGCCAGGAGGTCAGTATCATGACGCCCTTGGAATGGATATTGCCACCAAGCTTGACGTCTCGCTCGATATCAATGATGTCACCGTCGCCGTAGTAGCAGGTGGCGGTTATACGGTTCGACAGGCCAAATTCGAAGCCCCCCGTGGACAGGACCGATAACGCGTTTACCTGCCCTACCCGATGCCCGGACGTGCTAACCAGGGTTGTACCGTCGCGAATCGAATCGTAGAACTGGTCACGGATCCGGGTGCTCCGATGCCGGGCGCTGGCGAGGGCCTGCTCAACATGGGACGCGCGTATCATGCGGGCGCCGGCCTGACGGGCCCAGTAATCCGATTCCCGCAGGAGATTGGCAATATCGGCGGCGTGCAGCGACAACCGGTCCTGATGCTCCGCCATGCGAGCACTGTGCTCGATCACCCGGGCGACTGCCCGCTGATCACAGTGTAACAGCCTCTTCTCCATTACCAGGCTGGCAATGAACTTGGAATACAGCAGCTGACTTTCGGGCGTGCGCTGCATTTCATTTTCAAAGTCGGCGGTTACCCGGAACAACTCGGCGAATTCGGCATCGTATTCCTGCAACAGCATCCAGGTTTCACGATCACCAAACAGCACAATCTTGACGTCCAGCGGGATGGGCTCCGGCTCCAGTGAGATGGTGCCGGAGAGCGTGACTTCGCGTTCGAGGGAGTTGATCTGCATGGCCTTGGAGCGCAGCGCACGTTTCAGACCATCCCACACAAACGGCTGTTCGAGCACCTTGATCGCATCCATCAGCAAATAGCCACCGTTAGCCTTGTGCAAGCTGCCCGGGCGAATCAGGGAAAAGTCGGTGAACACGGTACCCTTGAAGGTCACGTTTTCTACGTAGCCAAACAGATTGTGGTAGGTCGGGTTATCCTCAACCACCACCGGGACATCGTTGTTCTTGTGGTTGACCAGCAAATTGACCTGGTAGCGACGCGGCATTTTACGGTCGAGAGACGCATAGGCGATCGCGGCCTGCTCTTCATTATCTTCGAGGAAGATATCCAGGCTGTCGCTCAGATCCTTTCGCACAGCCTCCAGATAGGACACAACATCGGGCTGGTCACGATACTTGTGAACCAGCTCGTCCAGTTGATGACCCGCAACACCTTCCAGCGTCTCTTCATTCAGCGCCTGCTGTTTATCAACGTATTCCTGCTCCCATTCAGCCAGTTTGCGCAGGGCCTGCCGGAGCTTTTTTTCGAGACGATTGATTGCGTCTTCAAACCGCGTGCGCTGATCGTCCGTCAGCGCTTCGAAGGTCTCGACGGTGTGGGGCTCGTCGCCGTTCATGGCCACCAGCCGGTAACCACCCGGCGTGGTTACTGTCAGGCGAACTTTCTTGCGTCGCGCCTGGGCCGCAACCTTTTCCAGCTCGTCGTCCTGCTTCTTGCTGTATTCGGATTTGAGCTGTTCTGCGCGCTCCAGGAAACTGTCACTGTCGAAAGTCTGCGGGATGACCTTCATCAGGCGACCCATGAGCCGATCCATATCCTGCTTGAGTGCCTGGCCCTGACCGGCGGGCAGCTTCAGCACACGAGGGACTCGGGGTTCCTCAAAATTGGCAACGTAGCACCAGTCGTGACTCTTGTGCTCGGTGTCTGCGTGGTGTTCCAGATAGCGCAGCATCATGGTGCGCTTGCCGAGACCATTCCGCCCCACAGCGTATACATTGTAGCCACCGTGCGGCATGGCCAGCGCAAATCTCACCGCTTCCTGCGCGCGGTTCTGCCCAACAATTTCAGCCAGGGGTTCCAGTTGACGAGTCGATTTAAATGGGAAATCCTTCAGAACGCAGGCTTTGTAGAGCTGATTCAGGGGCAATGACTTCAAGGTTCGGTCCTGTTAGCGATGGCGCATGTAGGTAACAAAAAGATTTTCAAGCGGTTAGCCACTTTGGCTGAACATTGTAGAACCTGATACCCCCCCTGTCGCCACTCGAGCTAAAGTTTTGCCGCAAAATGCCGTTACGCGGTATGAAAACGAGCTGACACTGACGTTGGCTCCGGTGCTCTGATCCGTCACGGGAGCAGGCAGGCCAATACGCGCTGTCTGACCTCGATCTTGCCGGAAATCGGGGGCACTGACGCAACCGGAGGCTGCCTGACCATGGAACTATTTCGCAACCTGACGACACCACTGACGGCACTGGACCGTCCGCGGGTCCGTTTACGTAACCGAACCCCGAACGCCGATGCCACGGAAGCGGATTTGCGACAGCGGGTTCAGGAAAGACGCCGGCAAGCCGATCGCCGCCAGCGAAACCA
>JAWVWU010000192.1:0-5045 GCA_033723595.1 Marinobacter sp.
CGTGAAATGGCAACGACCCTGCGCACCCTGTAACGTCCTGCCAGGTTGATGCTGCCGGCACAGCTCTCCCCCTCCCTGCAAACCGCTTGACAAGCACTCGCCGTCGGTCGCATCGTTGGCGTGTGGCAGCGGATCCTGCGTAGCCATGCCACACGGACAGTATCACACAGAGTTTATTGCCTGAGCGGAAAAGGAGATTTGCGCATGAGCATCAAAGATGAACTCAAGAAGCTGTCAGACTCGATTCGCCGGAATCGTGATGAAATCAGGGTGCAACTGCATCTGGCCAGGGCCGACGTCAAAGACGAATGGGACGACCTGGACGCCGAGTGGAAGCGCTTTCTCAACAAGGTCGAGGCGGTTTCCCGCGACGCCCAAGACGTCAGTGACGAGGCGCGCGAGACCACCAGGAAACTTGGACACGATCTCAAGGAAGGTTACGAGCGTATTCGTGACCGCCTAAAATAAGGCGCCGGGCACCGCCCGGCGTCACCTCGACTGGAACAGCCGGGACGGTCGCAGCCCCGGCAGATACTCCATTACGCTTCAGAACTCCTCGGCCGTGAGGGCCATCATCGCGTCGCTGCCGCTGCGGATGCCTTCAGCCAGAGACACCGTCTTGGGCAGCAGCCGATCGAAGTAGAACCGCGCTGTCTTTAGTTTTCCGCTGTAGAACCCGGTGCTGTCGCCCTCCGCTTTTGGCGCAGCAGCGCCGACAATACGGGCCCACATGTAGCCCAGCGCGGTCAGGCCAAACAGATCAAGGTAATCGACCGAGGCCGCACCGATCGCATTCGGGTTGTCTGCGGATTGGGCGATAACGTGTTCCGTCACATCAGACAGGCGCTCGAGCGCGGCGGCCAACGGTTCCAGATAGGGCCGCAATGCCTCGTTATCAGTCTGGCTTTCAATGAACGCCGCAACGTCCTCGGCAAACAGTTCATACAGCTTGCCCTGACTGCCGACGACTTTGCGACCCATCAGATCAAGCGCCTGAATGCCGTTGGTGCCCTCGTAGATCTGGGTAATGCGCACGTCCCGTACGAGCTGTTCCTGGCCCCACTCGCGAATAAAACCGTGACCGCCAAACACTTGCTGCCCGATCACACAGGCATCCAGCCCACGATCCGTCAGGAAGGCCTTCGCCACCGGTGTCAGCAATGCCACCATGCCTTCGGCGTGCTCACGACGCCCGGTCTCGTCAGCGTACTTGGCAATATCCAGCCACTGCGCCACATAGGTTGAAAAGGCGCGACCGCCTTCCACATAACTCTTCATGGTCAGCAGCATCCGACGTACGTCCGGGTGGACGATGATCGGGTCCGCCGCCTTATCCTTCTGTTGGGCACCGGTTGGCGCACGACTCTGAATACGCTCCAGAGCGTATTCGCGGGCACTCTGCAACGAGGCTTCAGCGGCACCAATGCCCTGAATACCCACACCCAGGCGCTCGTAGTTCATCATGGTGAACATGGCCGCCAAACCTTTATTGGGCTCGCCGACCAGCCAGCCGCGGGCGCCGTCAAAGTTCATCACGCAGGTCGCCGATGCCTTGATGCCCATTTTCTTCTCGATGGAGCCACAGCTGAACTGGTTGCGTTCGCCCAGCGAACCGTCATCGTTCACCAGGAACTTCGGCACCAGAAACAGAGAGATCCCCTTGGGCCCCTTCGGCGCATCCGGCAGCTTGGCCAGCACCAGGTGGATGATGTTCTCCGCCATGTCGTGCTCACCCCAAGTGATAAAAATCTTGGTGCCGGTGATGAGATAGGCGTCGTCCCCGGCCGGCTCGGCCTTGGTCCGGATGATGCCCAGATCGGTACCGGCATGGGGCTCGGTCAGATCCATCGACCCGGACCAGACACCGGAATACATGTTCGGCAGGTACTTTTCCTTCAACGCCTCGCTGCCATGAGCGTCCAGCGCCAGGCACGCGCCGGCGGTCAGCATCGGCGCCAGGCCGAACGCCATGTTGGAGGCCTGCAGCATCTCTTCAAACTGGGCCACCAGTGTCTTGGGCATGCCCATGCCGCCAAAGTCCGGATTGCCGCCCAACCCGTTCCAGCCGCCCTCGACGATGGTCTGGTAGGCCTCTTTGAAGCCGTCCGGCGTGGTCACTTCACCGTCATTCCAGCGGCAGCTTTGCTCGTCGCCCTCGCGGTTGAGGGGCGCCAGCACACCGCTGGTAATTTTGCCGGCTTCTTCAAGAATGGCGTCGGCGGTTTCAGGGTCTACATGTTCCGCCAGTCTTGGCAGCGACGACCACAGAGCAGTCGCATCAAAAACCTCATTGAGTACAAAACGAATGTCACGCAACGGTGCCTGGTAATCGGCCATGGGTAACTCTCCAGAACGCCTGGAGCGACCGCCTGGTCACTCCACCGGTTAATAATGGGACGCTTATTCTACCTGAAAGCGCCAATGATCTCATGATCTGTGATCCGCGACCGGGGCAGCTTGAATGACGACCGAGGCCGACGCCTTCCCCAGAACGCAAAAGCCCGCCCTTGGCGGGCGGGCTCTTTTATTGACCGAACCGCTCAGCGGTGGTCAGTCGCCTCAGAAGGCAAAGGCTTCGACCTGCATATCCATCAGCGAGTCTGCACCGGCAAGCATGCTCTCGGCATGGCCGCGAGCGCGGGGCAGCATACGCTTGAAGTAAAAGCGAGCCGTCAGAACCTTGGCGTTGTAGAACGCTTCCTCTGACGTACCGTCGGCCATAGTGTCCAACGCCACCTGCGCCATACGAGCCCACAGATAGGCAAAGACTGCGTAACCGGAGTACATCAGGTAGTCGACCGACGCGGCCCCGACTTCCTCACGATTTTTCATCGCGTTCATGCCCAGTTTCATGGTCAGATCGCCCCACTCCTTGTTGATCGCAGCCAGCGGCTCGATGAACTCCTTCAGTTGGGCATTGTCAGCATTTTCCTTGCAGAAAACGTGCACTTTCTTGGTGAAGCGTTTGAGCGCCTCGCCCTGGGTCATCAGCACTTTGCGGCCCAACAGGTCGAGCGCCTGAATGCCTGTGGTGCCCTCGTAGATCATCCCGATGCGGGCATCGCGAACAACCTGCTCCATGCCCCATTCGGAAATGAAGCCATGACCACCGTAGACCTGCATACCCAGGTTCGATGCTTCATAACCGATTTCGGTCAGAAACGCCTTGGCAATCGGAGTCAGGAAGCCCATCAGCTCGTCGGCCTCGCGACGGGTTTCTTCGTCTTTACCACGTTGCACAAGATCACTCTGTTGGGCGGTGTAGTAAACCAGCGCACGCGACCCCTCGGCGACCGCCTTCTGGGTCAGCAACATGCGCCGCACATCCGGGTGCACAATAATCGGATCGGCCGGGCCGTCGGGGTTCTTGGACCCTGACAGTGAACGCATTGCCAGTCGGTCCTTGGCGTAGGTCAACGAGCCCTGGAACGACAGCTCAGCGGCCCCCAGGCCTTGAATAGCGGTACCCAGACGAGCAACGTTCATGAAGGTGAACATGCAGTTCAGGCCCTTGTTCTCAGGCCCGATCAACCAACCCTTGGCGCCGTCAAAGTTCATCACGCAGGTCGCGTTGCCGTGGATACCCATTTTGTGCTCGATTGAGCCACAGGTGACCGCATTACGCTCGCCGGGATTGCCCTCGGCGTCGGGCAGGAACTTGGGCACGATGAACAGGGAGATACCCTTGGTTCCTTCCGGGGCGCCCGGCAGACGTGCGAGCACGATGTGCACGATGTTGTCGGCCATGTCGTGTTCGCCGGCGGAGATGAAAATCTTGGTGCCCGAGATGCTGTAGGACCCGTCAGCGTTCGGTTCCGCCTTGCTGCGCAGAATGCCCAGGTCCGAGCCGCAGTGCGCCTCGGTCAGGCACATGGTGCCTGTCCACTCACCACTGATCATCTTGGTGAGGTAGGTTTCTTTCTGTTCACTGGTGCCGTGCAGTTCAACGGTGTTGATCGCACCATGGCTCAGGCCCGGGTACATACCCCAGGACCAGTTAGCGGTACCAACCATTTCACTCATGACCAGACCGATCGACTCGGGCAGGCCCTGGCCACCATGTTCAGGTGCCGCTGTCATCGACGGCCAGCCACCTTCAACGTACTGCTGGTAGGCTTCGCGGAAGCCGGTGGGAGTTTTCACACCGTCCTCACTCCAGGTGCAACCCTCCTGGTCACCCACCTGATTGAGCGGTGACAACACCTGCTCACAGAACTTGGCACCTTCCTGGATAATGGCATCAACCATGTCCGGGGTAGCGTCCTCTGCCCCTTCCAGACTGGCGTAGTGTTGCTCACTGTCGAGCAGCTCACTCATAACAAATTTGATATCACGCAGGGGCGCTTTATATTCAGGCATTGGATCCACCTCGGGTCTTCGGTCACGACTGTCGAGACGACGACAGTACTTCAGCTTGATCGGTTGCTGCTCCGCGATATCGGAAACGTCTATGCCGTTACCATCGACGGACCTGAGAAAATGCCAGGCACTTTCTCAAACAGGTGTTTGAAACATACGTTTGTAAGCTGGGAATTGTCAAGCAGCGGACAGAAAATTTGTGTTGCGTTATGCAACAAAATTCCGCCTTGACCGCGCGTGAACAGCGGTGACTACCAGGGATATCAGGCTATTGCGCGGAAGTCGCCGGCTGAACCGGGGGCCTCGGCGCGCTCGGCCGGACTGCCGGCTTCAAGCCGGGAGACGGTTCGATACTGGGCTTGTCCGTCCCGGGCCTGACGGACCGTGGCCGCCGACGAGCCATTGCCATCGCCACCGGCGTTATCCCCGGTGGTTCTTGACTGAAGCGCCAGTTCGGCCTGGGCCTGCAGCATAAGCTGCATGGCTTTGGCGGCCACGGAGCGGTCCTGCCCGGAGGGCTGGGCTGGCGCCAGGGCGGCGCTCTGAACCGTTCGCATTTTGTTGATGGTGGCCGCCGGATCACCCTTGACTGGGCTGATGGTAATCGGTACCTCTCCGCCAACCGCGTATTGCGCTCCGTCGGGACCCCGTTCATAGGTGAAGCTGGCCGCACCGGCGTATTGACC
>JAWVWU010000193.1:0-5033 GCA_033723595.1 Marinobacter sp.
ATCGCAGTCACCGGCGCCATGATCTGGATATCCAGACCTTCGGTGTCGTGTTCCTGCAGGTATTTCTGAACCTTGCGGATCAGCTGCGCATCGTGGGCGCGCTCCTGATCCAGCCAGAAAATCGCCGGCATACCGGTGGCGCGGGCGCGGTTGACCGCCAGCTTGACCCAGTCGCGGATTGGCAGGTCCTTGGTCTGGCAGGCCCGCCAGATATCGCCTTTCTCGACCTTGTGCTCGATCAGCACATTGTTGTCTTCATCGACCACGCGGACAGTGCCGTCGGCAGGAATTTCGAAGGTCTTGTCGTGGGAGCCGTATTCTTCGGCCTTCTGGGCCATCAGTCCCACGTTGGCCACCGTACCCATGGTGGTCGGGTCGAAGGCGCCGTGGGTTTTACAGAAGTTGATCACTTCCTGGTAAATCGTGGCGTAGGTGCTCTCGGGCATCACCGCCTTGGTATCCTTGAGCTTGCCATCCGGGCCCCACATCTGGCCGGAGCTGCGGATCATCGCCGGCATGGAAGCGTCGACAATCACGTCACTGGGTACGTGCAGATTGGTAATGCCTTTGACCGAGTCCACCATCGCCAGTTCCGGCTGGTGCGCGTAGCAGGCCTGCATGTCTTCCATGATCTGCTCCTGCTTCGACTCCGGCAGGGCCTTGATCTTCTCCAGCACGCTGCTCAGACCGTTGTTGGGATTCACCCCCAACTCGTGGAACAGGTCACCGTACTTGTCGAACAGTTCCTTGTAGAAAATGGTGACGGCGTGGCCGAACACGATCGGATGGGAAATCTTCATCATCGTGGCCTTGACGTGCAGTGAGAACATCACGCCGGTAGCCTTGGCATCTTCCAGTTCGTGCTCGAAAAACGCCCGCAGCGCCTTTTTGCTCATGAACATGCCATCGAGTACTTCGCCTTCCTGCAACGGCAGTTCAGGCTTGAGGACCGTGGTCTTGCCGGTGTTGGCGTCGGTGAAATCGATGTGCACGGTGCAGGCTTTGTCCAGGGTCAGGGACTGTTCGCTGGAATAAAAATCACCGCCGCGCATGTGGGCGACGTGCGTGCGCGAAGCCGGGCTCCAGGCCCCCATGCTGTGCGGGTATTTACGGGCAAACGCCTTCACCGCCGGCGGCGCGCGACGATCCGAGTTGCCCTCGCGCAGCACCGGGTTGACGGCACTGCCGAGGACTTTGGCGTACCGGGCCTTGACGTCCTTTTCTTCATCGTTGGACGGGCTCTCGACGTAATCGGGCACCGCATAGCCCTGCTCCTGCAGCTCACGGATCGCTGCGCGCAGCTGGGGAATGGACGCACTGATGTTCGGTAGTTTGATGATGTTCGTTTCCGGGTATTGGGTCAGCTCGCCCAGTTCCTTGAGGGAATCGGGAACCCGCTGGTCCTCCTTCAGGTATTCCGGAAACGCAGCCAGGATACGAGCCGCCAGGGAGATATCGCTGGTGGTCACGTCAATGCCGGCCGGCGCGACAAAGGTCTGAAGAATCGGCAGCAAAGAGCGGGTGGCCAGCGCCGGTGCTTCATCGGTCAGTGTGTAGATCAACTTCGGTTTCTTGTCTGTCATTTTCGTCCCCAGGCAGATGTGTGAGTTCAGGACGGTCAGAGCTGATTCCGGTATCTTGTGGACGCCGGAGTAAAGCAGAGACTGATTACGAACTTTTGAGAAGATTACAAAGATACCAGTTTTTCATGGATTCCGGGTAAGATCTTAGTCTAAGTGCCTCGATCTCGCTCAATACGCAAGGCCTACTCCCGCAGCTTACAGATCGTCTGTTAAGGCGGGATTAAGCCCCGGCGAGGGGCGTGTCGCACACCCCACCGGTTCCGTTCATGCGCTAGGTCTGCGGCAGCAGGTCGGCATCTTTCAGGCACTGCTCAATGGCGTCCAGCGCCTCCGGATTGGCCAGAGCGTCGCGGTTATCACTGCGGGCCTCGCCGTTAATCATGCGGGCAATGGCCAGCTCGACCTTCTTGCCACTGCGGGTGTAGGGAATGTCCGGTACCGCCACCACATGGCGGGGCACGTGGCGAGGGCTCGCGCCGTCGCGGATCCGGCTCTTGAGCGTCTTGATCAACGCCTCATCCACGGTTTTTCCGTCGGCGGGGACCACCAGCAGCACGACCTCAACGTCGCCCTCATGCCGTCGGCCTACCACCAGGCTATCGCGCACCGCGTCTTCGGTTTCCACCTGCCGGTAGATCTCGGCCGTACCGATGCGCACGCCACCCGGGTTCAGGGTCGCGTCCGAGCGACCATAAATGACGGCACCCCCGTGTTCGGTGAAGCGGATGAAGTCGCCGTGCGCCCAGACGCCGGGGAAGCGCTCGAAATAGGCAGCCCGGTAACGGCGACCGTCCGGATCATCCCAGAATCGCACCGGCATTGACGGCAGGGGTTGCCGGCACACCAGTTCGCCACGGTCATGATCCAGCGCCTCGCCGTCCTCGCTGAAGGCCACCGCATCGACACCCAGCAGGCGACACTGAATCTCGCCCCGGCGCACAGGCAGCAACGGTGTGCAGCCAACAAAGCAGGCACAGATATCGGTACCGCCGGCAATCGAGCCCAGCAGCAGATCGCTCGCCACCTGCTGGTAGACCCAGTCGTAGTCTTCCGGCAATAGCGGTGAACCGGTGGAAAACACGACGCGCAATGCCGATAGATCAAGGGCGTCAGCGGGGCTGATCTCAGCCTTGCGACACCCGGCCAGGAACCGCGCACTGGTGCCAAAATGGGTGACCCGTTCCTCGGCCACGGTTTCCCAGAGCGAGTTCAGACTGGGGTAGCCCGGTGACCCGTCAACCGTCACCAGCGTTGCCCCGGTCAGCAGGCCGGACGCCTGCCAGTTCCACATCATCCAGCCGCAGGTGGTGAAATACAGCAGCCGGTCCCGGGTCCCCAGGTCGCCGTGCAGCATGAGCTCCTTGGCATGGGTTGCCAGCAGGCCGGCTGCGCCATGGACGATGCACTTGGGCTTACCGGTGGTGCCGGAGGAGTAGAGAATGTAAACGGGGTGATCCGGCGGCAGTGCGGTAAAACTCGGCGCCTGGCCCTGACCGCTGGCCAGGGCTTGCGACCAGTCGGTCACCAGCGGCCCGTCAATCACCGGCTGATCGGGAAGGTTGGCAATACTGACCACGCAGCGCAGGCTGGGCAGGCCGGCAATCAGTTCAGCGAATTCCTGCTGACGACTGAACACCTTGCCGCCGTAGCCATAGCCGTTCACCGCGATCAGCGCTGCCGGCTCAATCTGGCCAAACCGGTCCAGGATCGCGCCAACGCCGAAGTCCGGCGACGCCGAACTCCAGATCGCTCCCAGACTGGTCGCCGCCAGCATACCCACCAACGCCTCGTAGCCGTTGGTCACCACCCCGGCGACCCGATCACCCACGTCCACACCCTGTTGGCGCAGGAAGCTCTCCAGCGCGCCGACATCGGCCGCCAGCTCGCGGTAGCTGCGTCTCAGCACCGGCCGGGTTTCGCAGTACGCGACAACGGCCTCTTCATCGGCCTGTTCAGCAAACGCGGGGCGCAACAGGTTGGCGGCAAAATTGACCCGCATACCCGGAAACCACTCTGCGCCGGGCAGTTCACGCTTGCCGAGAACCCGCTCCGGCGGCTTCTCGGCCTTAAGCCCACAGTAGTCCCAGATGCTTTGCCAGAAACGTTCCAGGTCGTCGATCGACCATTGATGCAGGGCGTGATAGTCCGGAAATGGCCCCTCGCCCTGCCGCTCCAGCCAGCGCTGATACTGCCCCATCTGACTGCGGGCCATTTGGTCTGAGCCGGGACTCCAGACGATTGGCGCTTCTTGTTCTTTGGTCATTACCGTCTCCTGTTGCCCGTCTTAGCCGTGTCCGGCGAGACCGGCGGCCATAGCGTTGCGTGGATGCCGTACCAATGGACCGGACTGCGATCAGCGTCCCGGTCAGCCCCTGTCTGCGGCTACTGGCGAACGGTTGATTGATCGGCCGAGGGCGGCCAGGTCAGGGGTCGTGTCGCCGCAGGCGTTCAGGGCGTGCCTGTGCGGCGGACAGAATAGCAGCATTCGAGTATAAGAGTGCGCCCGAACCAGCGCAAACCGGCCACGTCAGACCGAGCGAACCAGTCGCCGGCGCATCAACGCAATGAGCTGGTTGAGCAGTTCGCGGGCATCGCCCTCGTAGATCAGGCGGAACTTTTCGCGATGCCCCTCGGCCGACTCGCTGACGCCGCTTTGCCGGTGATCCAGATACTGGCAGGCCGCGAGGTGAGCCTTGATGTCTGCATCAATGAGCCGGGTCAGCAAATCGTCCAGTCGTTCGTCATAAAACGGCCGCAGACTGTTGATGATGGCCCGGGCATGCAGTGCCGCCGAGCGAGCGGCCAGCCGACTGTCTCCGGCCGACTCGCCGGATTCCACGTTGCGAAGAAAGGTCCCAAGCTTGTCGTGCAGATCCCAGATCACCGGCCAGATCTGCTCAAGCACGGCCTTCTCCGACGTAAACTGCTGGCTGATCAGGGCCGCCTGCTCGGCAGGCAAGGAGTTTGTCGGCTCGTCGTCAGCTCCCTGCACCCGGAGGTAATCCATTTCGTGCCAGAGACTGTCGAGCCGGGTCTGCAGGGAAACAAGCCGGGCCAGCATCGCCTGCCGGAAACGGAGCAGGGTAATGACCACAACCAGCAGGATCATCAACGCCGCGGCGATGATCACCAGCCCGAGGTGCGTATTCACAACCGTTTGAAGCGCATCCAGATCCATGGATCCCCCTACCGATCTCACTGTCCCGCGCGGCCGACGGTCTTGACGACCAATCAGGTTGGACCTTCCCGGTCAGACCGGGATAATCTGGGCTGCCCGGGACATCATCTGCAGCACACACCAGCCTGTGACTGGTCAGTCTGACACAGGCTATTGTAGTTTACCGGATTAGTTACCGGCCAGACCGGGTTGACTCCGGCCACAGCGATTCCCGACAGAGATCCACACTGGATGGCAGGCGGCCCCTGACTCCTGGAGAGTATGAAACCACC
>JAWVWU010000194.1:0-5026 GCA_033723595.1 Marinobacter sp.
CTCCAGACCAGGAGGATGAGTCCGCCCACTATTGCCAGTATTGCCAGGGTCATCTGTTTCGCCTCAGTGAATAGTCTGTCCAAGCATGACGACGCCACCGTAGCCTATCGTGTAGGCCACGGCCAGAAACAGAAAATAACGGAAATAGTTGGCAAACGTCAGGCCCGGAATCTTGCTCATGGCAACGATACCGGCAGCGGAACCGATCACCAGCAGCGAGCCACCCACACCAACGGCGTAGGTCAGGCCCATCCAGTCCCCCGGCGACATGGCAATACCGGCCTTGAGCAAGGCAGCCGTCAGCGGCACGTTGTCGATAAAGGCCGAGAAAATGCCCATCAGGTAGTTGGCCACCAGCGGCGGCAGCAGATGATAAATCGCCACCACGGAGGTCAGCGCGTGAATTTCCTTGAGCATGCCGACGATCAGAAGGATGCCGAGGAAAAACAGCAGGGTCTCGAACTCGATGATGCGGATGTACTCGAGAATCGGGTCGAGATCGTTGTCACGGCTCATGAACCGCGAGATCAGGAACATCACCGACAGGCCGAACAGGAACATCAGCACCGGCGGAATGCTGAACAGCACGTTGCTGATGATGGTGGCCACGATGGTGCTCAGGAACAGCAGGCTGATCACCACGTCGACCCGACGGACCGGCGTAATCTTGCGTTCCAGCTTGACGTGGCCGCTCATGCCGCGGGACAGCAGCAGCGCCAGAACAATCACGCCGCCAAACGCGGGCAGCGACAGGGTCAGCAGGGTCAGGATCTTGACCTTGCCCGCAAGGAAGATCATCAGCGTGGTCACGTCGCCGGTAATCAGGGCAACCCCGCCGGAGTTGACCGCAAATACAACCAGGGTGATGAACCGTATACGCTTCTTGAGTTCCAGGTTCAGGGAGAGGATCAGCGCTGCCGATACCAGTGTCGCGGTGATGTTGTCTGCCAGTGATGAGAACACGAAACAGAACAGACCGGTGAACAGGAGCAGTTTGCGCTCGCTGATCTGTCCCGGCAGCAGCAGGTAGATCAGGTTTTCGATCATGCCCTTCTTGTTGAGATAGGCCACAAACGTCATTGCGGCCACCAGGAAGAGCCAGAGGCCGGCAATTTCGGAAATGCTCTCCCCCAGGCCGAGGGATATCTGTGCGGTTTCCTGTTTGTCGGGGCTGAACAGAAACAGCAGGATCCAGGACAGAGTGCCAAAAAACAGGGTCACCTTGGCCTTGTTGATGTGAGTGACTTCTTCAAAAATAACGCCGAGCAGGGCGGTAAACGCCAACAGAATCAGAACAATATCAAGAGTGGTCATGGCCAGCCTGGGTTCGAACAACAACGTGGGGGTTTTGGGCGCGACGGATTCTAGCGGTTTGTCGCTGACGAAACCAGCGCCGGACCGGACAGGGACCAGCCCCAAATCGTTGTATGCCGGGCGTTTAAAGCAGTTTGAGGGCAATCATGTGTCGATCGCATTTTATTATCGGGTAAAAAAACGCGATAATTGCAATTACCCACATTTTTAACATCGCTGTAAAACACACTAAAGGTGAGAAGCTAATGTCCGCTAGACAGGCAGATGTAGTGCTGGTCGGCGGTGGCGTCATGAGCGCCACCCTCGGCCTGATGCTCAGGCAACTCGATCCGTCCCTGGACATCATCATGGTAGAGCGTCTTGATCACGTGGCCCATGAAAGCACCGACGGATGGAACAATGCAGGCACCGGTCACGCCGGTTACTGTGAGCTCAATTACACGCCCGAAAACGAAGCCGGTGAGGTCGAAATCACCCGGGCCCTGGATATCAACGCGGCATTTGAGGTGTCGCTGCAGCTCTGGTCGCACCTGGTCGAGCAGAAAATGCTGCCGAACCCGTCCTCGTTCATCAACCGGACGCCGCACCAGAGCTTTGTCTGGGGCAAGGACAACGTCGAGTTCCTGCGCAAGCGCCATCAGAAGATGAGTGCTCATCACCTGTTCCGGGAGATGGAGTACACCGAATCGCGGGATGTACTCAAGGACTGGATGCCGCTGATCATGCAGAGTCGCGATCCCCAGCAGCCGGTCGCTGCTACCCGGATCAGTCACGGCTCCGACGTGGATTTCGGGTCGTTGACCCGGAGCATGGTCGAGTACCTGCAGAGCCAGCCGAATTTCGAACTGATGCTCAGTCATCCGGTGCGCTCGCTCGCCCAGCGCGACAATGGCCGCTGGAAGGTGCGCGTGCGCGATGAGAAGACCGGTGTCACCAAGAAGCTGGAAGCCGGGTTCGTGTTCCTCGGCGCCGGCGGTGGCGCGCTGCCGCTGCTGCAGAAATCCGGAATCGAGGAAGCCCAGGGTTACGGCGGCTTCCCGGTCAGTGGCCAGTGGCTGGTGTGTCAGGACCAGGAGGTGGTCAAGATGCACCACTCCAAAGTCTACGGTAAAGCACCGGTCGGTGCACCGCCCATGTCGGTGCCGCACCTCGATACCCGCGTGATCAATGGCAAGCCGGCCTTGCTGTTCGGTCCGTATGCGGGCTTCACGACTCGCTTCCTCAAGGAAGGGTCGGTATTTGACCTGTTCGGTTCGGTCCGGTCCGGCAACATCCGTCCGATGATGTCGGTCGGCAAGACCAATATGGACCTGACCCGTTATCTGATCGGCGAGGTGTTCCAGTCCCACAAGGACCGGGTGGAATCACTGCGCAACTTCTTCCCGGACGCCCAGGAAAAGAACTGGCGGCTGCAGGCGGCGGGTCAGCGCGTGCAGATCATCAAGAAAACGCCGGACGGCGGCGGCAAGCTGGAGTTTGGTACTGAAATCGTGGCCGCCAAAGACGGCACTCTGGCCGCGCTGCTTGGTGCCTCGCCGGGCGCCTCCACAGCCGCTCATGCGATGATTAATGTGCTTGAACGCTGTTTCAGCGATCGCATGGCCGATCCGGCTTGGCAGGAGCGCATGAAGGCCATGGTGCCTTCCTACGGAGAGTCGCTGGTGGATGACGAAGACCTGCTGCGTAGAGTCCGGGATCGCACGCTGACCACGCTGGGATTGTCGCCCGACGGTCAGTAATTGCCGTTATAGCTATATCGTCTAAAGAGGCCGCTACGCCGCTCTGTCACCTGTCTGGACAGGTTTGACAGTGCGGTGTCGCGGCCTTGTGCGTTTGTTGCAAAGTGTAAAACGGCCTGTGAAACGTGTAGGTTAAGGGTTTACACGCTCAACGCAGGAGGAACTGCCAATGACAACGCAGAAGAACGATCAACGAAACCCCGATAAGGGATACGTCGCGTTTCTGGGCTGGAGTCTTAATGCAGTCGAGGCGGCTGACAAGTTTGACCGTCGCTATGTGGTGGTCGCCCCCGACTGGGCCGAAGCCTATTGCAAAGAGCATGACATTCCCTACGTGCCGTGGAATTTCGAACGTCTGAACGACCGCTCCATGGAAATTGCCCAGACCCTGCAGGAGATGGGCGTGGACGTGGCCATTCCCCTGTTCGAGGAAACGGTGGAATGGGCCGGTGCCATCAACTCGGTACTGATGGATAATCCGCGCCTGTTTGGTCAGGCCATGCTGCTGCGAGACAAGGCGCTGATGAAGCGTCGTGCCCAATTGGGCGGCATTCGGGTGGGCATCTTCGAGGAAGCCCACGATAAGGAGGACGTTATCCGCTTCCTCAAGCGGGTCAACCAGACCCTGCTGAAGCTGGACGGCGACCCGAATGACCCGATTCACCTGAAGGCGTTTGACAAGGCCGGGTGCCTTGGGCACCGCGTCATCCGCACGCCGGATGAGGTCGATACCATCCCCGAGGAAGAATTCCCGGTGCTGATGGAGTCCCACCTGGACGGCTGGGAGTTCGCCGTGGAAGCCTGGATTCACAACGGCAAGATCCGCTTCCTCAATATTTCCGAGTACGTCACGCTCGGCTACTCGGTCTTTGTGCCCGCCACGCCGGAACTGGAGAAGTACCGCGCGGCCATCACGGCGCAGATCGAAAAGCTCATCAAGACGTTTGACATCGAGTTCGGGTTTATTCACCCCGAGTACTTTGTCACCAGCGACGGCGAGATGTACTTCGGTGAGGTGGCCTATCGTCCGCCAGGCTTCAAGGTCTTCGAATTGCTGGAGCGCGCCTACGGCTTTAACGCCTACCAGGGCCTGATCCTGGCCTTCGATCCGAAAACCACTGAGGAGGAAATCACCGCGTTCTTCCCGAAAGAAGTGGTGGATGCCAAGGGCGTTGCCGGTTGCTTCGGTGTGTACCCGCGTCGTCGCGTCGTCAGCAAGCTGGAAATTCCGGAAGAAACCGAGGACCACGAATACTTCGAGTCCCACGAGCTGACCGCGCCGCTGGAAGAAACCGTGACCAAGCGTACGGCGTTCGGCACCCACTGGGGTCTGGTTTACTTCTTCGGCGACGACCCGCACACCATGCGGGATCTGCTCAAGCATCAGGAGGAGCTTGATTTCTACGTCTAACTCCTCGGTGTGGTACAGTCGACCGTACCTCACAAACAACAAGGAGTCAGCTTGAGTCATTCAGAGACCAGTCCCGGTGTGAATGCCGGCAAGCTGGAAAGCCTGGCCTCCAAACTCGAGGAGGCCATCCGGCTGCTGGCCGAGGCACGGGACTTTGCCAAGCCCACCAAAATCCGCCGGGTCTTTGATACCGCGCGGCGAATACTCCTCCAGGAGGGCGGGTGTGAGGTCATAGAACGCCTCGCTCCCGAGCTGGAGCAGGGCGGCGTGTTCTGGGGATCAGACTGGGCAGAGCCGAGTATCCTGATTCCCTCACTCAGTACCCATTCGCTCAAGAGCCCCGAGCCGGATACGGTGGTCATCGAGGCCATCAGCGAACTGCGTCTGCTGGCAATCGCCAAAGGCCGCTATACCCATCCGTCTATGTCTGCCGAACAGGCCCACCACTACCTGACCCAAGTGCTGGCTATGAATCTTGAGCTGCTGTTCGGTACGCCATCGGAGGCCGAACGGGAACAGCAGGGGCGACTGGCGAATGTCACCCGTTCGCTGTTCCGTCACC
>JAWVWU010000195.1:0-5022 GCA_033723595.1 Marinobacter sp.
TCAGATTCCGGTCAAACAGATTGATCCCGCGACTGACGGCTCCGACAATAAAAACAACACCCGAACCGTAGAGCTTTACGCCAGCCGGAAGAAAATTTACGTCAAAGAAGTGAAAGGCTTCTTTCAGAGAATCCGGACGGTAAGCCTGTGGGCTCTGATGGGTATGTATTTTCTGTTCTGCTGGATCCGCATCAACGGTGAGCCGCTGATCTATTTCGACCTGCCCGCTCGCCAGTTTCACCTTTACGGCGTCACGTTTTTTCCGAAAGATTTCATCCTGCTGTCAGGCATGCTGATCATAGCCGCGTTTGGCCTGTTTTTTGTGACCACGCTGTTCGGTCGCGTCTGGTGTGGCTATACCTGCCCGCAGACGGTGTGGACCTTTATTTTCATGTGGATTGAAGAACGTGTTGAGGGCAGTCGCAACAAGCGAATGAAACTCGACAAATCGCCCAATTCACGGGAGAAGCTGGTCAAGAAATCCCTGAAACACGCCCTGTGGTTGCTGGTTGCCTTTGCGACCGGGCTCACGTTCGTGGGTTATTTCTATCCGGTGCGGGAACTGAGCATCGACCTGTTCACTCTGCAGGCCAATGGCTGGGCCTATTTCTGGGTCGCTTTTTTCACGGTTGCCACATACCTCAATGCCGGCTGG
The DNA here is from genome assembly GCA_033723595.1 of Marinobacter sp. Classification (GTDB taxonomy): domain Bacteria; phylum Pseudomonadota; class Gammaproteobacteria; order Pseudomonadales; family Oleiphilaceae; genus Marinobacter. The sequence goes on from JAWVWU010000195.1 coordinate 656, forward strand.
ATGCGGGAACAGGTCTGTCTTTATATGTGTCCCTACGCGCGCTTCCAGTCGGTTATGATCGACCGGGACAGCCGCATTGTATCCTACGACCCGAACCGCGGAGAGCCCCGCGGTGGCCGGCGCCGGGATGCCAACAAGGAAGAACTGGGCCTGGGTGACTGCATCGATTGCGGCATGTGCGTCCAGGTGTGTCCCACCGGCATCGATATCCGTGATGGCCTTCAGTACGAGTGCATCGGCTGTGCACTGTGCATAGACGCCTGTGACGAGGTCATGGATAAAATGGCCTATCCCCGGGGCCTGATCCGATACGCAACGGAAAACGAGCTGGAAGGGATGCCGTCCAAGCTGATGCGCCCGCGCACCTTCGGTTACGGCGCGGTGCTATCGCTGATGGTGGGCGCCCTTGTCTTCACCTTGCTGACGCGCACGCCGGCAGAACTGGACGTTCAACGTGACCGGGGAGCCCTGTTCAAAATGAACGGCCGTGGCATGGTGGAAAACTCCTACACCGTAAAAATTGCCAACCTGTCGGAAGTACCGCAGACCTTTACAATCTCGGTCAGCGGCATGAAAACGGCCCGCGTCGTCGCCAACAAGCCCGTCAACGTCGCCGTCGGGGAAAATCTCGCGGTGCCGACGGTCGTTGAAGTCAGTCCGGACGCGATCACTGACAGCAACAGCCGGCTGGTTTTCCGGGCTCAGTCGACCACCGACGACGCTCTGGTTCTGGAAACCGAAAGCCGGTTCGTGGGTCCTGAAAAAAGGCGATAGCGTCGTCAGGTTGGACGGGTTGTCCGGGGAACCTTGACCGCCCTGACCGGTCAGTAGCGCGATTGAATCGGAAGTGCCCGGCTGCCGAGAACCCGTATTGATGAGTGAGATGAGTCTATGAATCAGGATAACGACATTGCACCCTGGTACCGACAGCCCTGGCTGTGGTTTCTGATCATGTTTCCGGTGGCGTCGATCATGTACTGCGCCGTGGCGATCACCGCCGCCATCACCAGTAATTCCGACATGGTCAGCGACGACTATTCCAAAGAGGGTCGCGCCATCAACCAGGAACGGGCGCGGGATGACAAGGCAGCAGCCATGGGCCTTTCTGCCCATTTTGATTTCACGGGCACGGAACTGGAGCTGACGGTGGACAGCACAACCGGCCAGAATGAATTTCCCTACCTGATCCTGAACCTGTTTCATCCCACGCTCGCGTCGCGCGACCGGACCATACAGCTGCACGCGACGGGTGGCGGTCACTACACGGCACACCTGCCACGGAACGTTGACGGCCGCTGGTACGTGGACCTGCGAGGCCCCTCCAACGACTGGCGTCTGAAAGGACAGACCACACTGCCGTCAAAAACGCCCCTGGAACTGGACGCACCCAAAGGCCAGGGGTGACACAGACCGACTGTTTTCACTGCGGTGATCCAGCCGCCGGGACGCCGCCCATCACCCTTGAGGTTGATGGAGTCACTCGCCAGTTCTGCTGCCAGGGTTGCAAGGCTGTCTGCGAAACCATTCGTAGCGAGGGGCTGACCGGTTTTTACCAGCACCGGACCGAACCGGCGGTCACGCCGACGTCGCTGACCGCGTCGGAACGCGAACGCATTCGTGAGCTGGATCACCCACTGGCCCAGAACGCGTTCGTTGCCCCGGTCCGGGCGGGTCTTGAGGCCCAGCTTTTGATCGGTGGGATTACGTGCGCGGCTTGCATCTGGCTGCTGGAACACCATATGGCCCGCCAGCCCGGCGTGGCGGCGTTTTCCGTCAACCACAGCACTCAGCGCGCCAGGCTGGTCTGGTCACCGGACCAGACGAGGCTGAGTGAGCTGCTGATGGCGATCCATGAACTGGGTTACAGCGCGCGTCCCTTCCAGCCTGACCAGGCCGAGCAGCACCTGCAGGCCGAGCGGCGCTCGGCACTGATCCGGCTTTGCGTTGCCGGCCTGGGCGCCATGCAAAGCATGATGCTGGCCGTGCCCCTGTATTTTCAGATCATCGACAACCTGTCTGCCGATTTCATCGAGCTATTTCGCTGGTTCAGTCTGCTGGTGGCAACCCCCGTCGTGCTCTACAGCGCCCGGCCGTTTTTCAGTAATGCAGGGCGTGACATCGCCACCCGCCACCTCACGATGGATGTGCCGGTCGCCCTGGCCATTGGCCTGGCCTTTGTTGCCAGTGCCTGGGTGACGTTCACCGGGGGTGACGAGGTCTATTTCGAATCAGTCTGCATGTTTACGTTTTTCCTCTCCCTGGGTCGCTACATCGAGATGCAGGCGCGTTATCGGGCTGGGCTGACCGGCACCGCCCTGGGCGGCGCGCAACCGACCGTTGCAACGGTCGTCGAGGGCAACACGACCCGGATTGTCGCGGCTCACGAGCTTACGGCCGGGCAACAGGTTCACATCAAACCCGGCGCCACCGTGCCGGTTGACGGCGTTATCGTGGAAGGTTGCTCGACGCTGGATGAAGCAGCCCTGACCGGCGAATACCTGCCAACAACGCGCGGCCCGGGCGACACCGTTCATGCAGGCAGCATCAACGGGCAGAACCCGCTGACGGTCAGCGCACTCCAAACCGGTGCCCAGACCCGCCTCGCCGGTATCCTTCGGATACTCGATCGGGTCCAGGCAGAGAAAGCGCCGGTCGCACGCATGGCGGACCGTGTTGCCGGCGTTTTTGTCAGTCGTCTGTTACTGATCGCGCCCCTGGTCTGGTTGGGCTGGTGGCTGGCCGGTGCGGACAATGCCTTCGATATCCTGCTCTCTGTTCTGGTTGTTACCTGCCCGTGCGCATTGTCGTTAGCGACGCCGACCGCGGTGACCTGCGCGACCTTACGTCTTCGGAACCTGGGTTTCCTGCCAACCCGTGGCGATACGCTCGAAGCACTGGGCACGCTGGATACCGTCGTTTTCGACAAGACCGGCACACTGACCCGGGGTGAACTGACACTGATTGACACGATCTGTTTGAGCGACCGGTCAGCGGAGCAATGCCTGCGGCTGGCGGCCGGTCTGGAGCGGTTCTCCGAGCACCCGATTGCCCGTGCGTTCCAGCCATTCACCGCAGCATCGGTCAACGGCGTCAGCAATCATCTGGGCCAGGGGCTGTCCGGCTGGTGTGACGGCGAGCCCGTGTTGATCGGCAGTCAGGCGTTTGTTGAAGCCAGGCTGAACAGCGCACCACCGCAGCAACCGCCAGCCACCGGTATCGAACTCTGGCTGGCGTCCGGTTCACGCTGGCTGGCGCGTTTCACGCTGGATGATCAGGTCCGTGACGATGCCAGAGCGACCATTGCCGCTTTCCGGGCCAGAGGCATGCGGACAGTGCTACTCAGCGGCGACCGCTCGGCTCATGTTGAACGGGTAGCCGCCCAGCTCGGCCTTGACGAAGCCATCGGTGAAGCTGCGCCGGAGCAGAAACTGGCGGTCTTGCAAAAACTCACCGGCGCGGGCCGCCGGGTCATGATGGTCGGAGACGGCCTGAATGATCTGCCCTCGATGGCAGGTGCCGGTGTATCGGTGGCCATGGACTCCGCGGCCGACCTGACCCGACTGCGGGCCGACGCGGTTCTGTTGAACGGCCAGCTGACGCCGTTGGTCAACGCGGTCGATATCAGCCTGGCCGCGCGGCGAATCATTCGGCAGAACATTGCCTGGGCCATCGGTTATAATGCGTGCGCCCTGCCCCTGGCTGCGGCCGGCTGGATTCCGCCCTGGCTGGCGGCGATAGGCATGTCATTGAGTTCGCTGCTGGTTGTGCTCAATGCGCTCCGCCTGGGCCGTGCCGGTCAGGCCCCGACTCATGCAAGCCAGCAAAATGCCGCTGTTGGCGCTGCCGTCAGCCGCTGATAGGGTGACTAAAAGGCGGCTGCGATCAGCGGCCCCGGTTTCTCTGTTCTCATCACCTGACGAGTGCGATCATGAAAATTGTTTTGTTGCTGATTCCACTGACGCTGATGCTGGTTACCCTCGGCATTCTGCTGTTCGTGTGGGCGGTCAGGAACGGTCAGTACGATGATCTGGAAGGGCCGGCTCATCGCATTCTTTACGATGACGACAAAGACATGATTCCCGATGAGGCCCGCCAGGACAGCGACCAGCTCTCCGCTGACACCGACACAAACTCATCGATCCAGCGCAAGAGCGGCTCCGACAACGCGCTTTCCCACGATCAGGAGTCATCCCGGTAAATGGCCGCCGAGCTCTATCTCAGTTATCCCAGCGCCTTCATGATCGGATTTCTCGGCAGTACTCACTGTCTGGGCATGTGTGGGGGCATCAGTGCGTCATTATCCATGGCGCTGCCCGTCGGGGCCGGTTTTCGCTGGCGCCAGAGTGGCATGTTGTTGTCGTTCAACA
>JAWVWU010000196.1:0-5021 GCA_033723595.1 Marinobacter sp.
CTCAAGGACGGCGGCCGCCGCTACCGTGACTGGAAGCGATGGGGACATGGCTGGGTAAACCTGAAAGATGCGATTACCCAGTCCTGTGACGTCTACTTTTACGACGTGGCGACCCGAATGGGCGTGGATGTGATGTCGGATTACCTGGGCCGCTTCGGATTTGGTTCGGACACGTCACTGGACGTCAGCGGCGCCTTGCCGGGTCTGTTGCCGTCGCGGGAGTGGAAACGAGCGGTCAGGAATGCCCCCTGGTATCCGGGCGATTCGGTCAACATGGGCATTGGTCAGGGCTTCAATCTGGCGACACCGCTGCAACTGGCAACGGCGACCGCGGTGATCGCAAACCGGGGCCACTGGAAGCAGCCGCGGCTGCTCAAGGACGTGGTGGATGGGGACGGTGTGCCGAGTCCGTTGCCTGAGGAAACCCGTAAGGACATCAAGCTCAAGGATCCCAGTGACTGGGACTTTGTCATTTCCGGCATGGAAAACGTGATGCAGGGGGCCCACGGCACCGCCCGTCGGGCCGGCAGCAATGCCTCCTACACCATGGCCGGCAAAACCGGCACGGCGCAGGTGTTCAGTCTGGACAAGGATGAGGAATACGACGCGGACGAAATACGCGAACGGCTGCGGGACCATGCGCTGTTCGTCGGCTTCGCGCCCGTTGAGGATCCCAAAATTGCGGTGGCGGTCATCGTGGAAAATGGCGGCAGCGGCAGCGGTACGGCCGCGCCACTGGCGCGACAGCTCTTTGATGCCTGGATCCTGGGATTTCCGGACCAGGAGGCCGGCGCGCTGGCCAGCGTCGCGGGTGAGCAAAAATCAGGCGGGGGGACACACTAATGGCGGCGCGGGATTTTTTTCGACAGACGCCATCGCGACCCTTGATGAGTTCGCGTGGATTCTGGGCAGCCATTCACGTTGACCCGATTCTGCTGGTTCTGCTTCTGTCGCTGATATCACTGGGTTTGTTCGTGCTTTACAGCGGTGCCGACAGCGACATCGAAATGGTGAAGGCCCAAGGCGTGCGGATCGGTCTGGCACTGGTGGTGATGCTGGTGTTTGCCCAGCTCGACCCGGCCGTGTATCGCCGGTGGGCGCCGTGGCTTTATAGCGTGGGCGTCATTGCACTATTATCGGTTCTGCTGGTTGGTATCGGGGCCAAAGGCGCCCAGCGCTGGCTGGCCATTCCGGGGCTGCCGCGATTCCAGCCTTCCGAGCTTATGAAGCTGGTGGTGCCGATCACCGCGGCCTGGTACCTGTCACGGCATTTTCTGCCACCCCGGCTGCGCCACGTGGGCGTTGCGCTGTTGATCGTCTTCCTGCCTATGGGGTTGATCGTCAAGCAACCGGATTTGGGCACGGCGTTGCTGGTGGGGGTGGCCGGTCTGTTCGTGGTGTTTTTTGCCGGCATCAGCTGGCGCATCGTCGGTGCGTTCTTTGCGGCGGTATCAGTCTCGGCGCCGCTGATGTGGTTTTTCGTGATGCACGATTACCAGAAGCAGCGTGTGCTGACGCTTCTCGATCCCGAGAGCGACCCGCTCGGGGCGGGCTGGAACATCATTCAATCCAAGACCGCCATCGGCTCTGGCGGCTGGAGCGGCAAAGGCTGGCTGCAGGGAACCCAGTCGCACCTGGAGTTTCTGCCCGAGAGTCACACCGACTTCATCGTTGCCGTATTGGCTGAAGAATTCGGCTTCGTCGGCATGATGGTTCTGCTCGGTCTGTATCTGATGATCATTTTACGGTGTCTCTACATCGCCGTGTATGCGCAGGACTCGTTCAGCCGGCTGGTGGCCGGGGCTCTGACCATGACGTTTTTTATCTACGTGTTTGTCAACGTAGGGATGGTCAGCGGACTGCTGCCGATTGTCGGAGTGCCGCTGCCGCTGGTCAGCTACGGCGGCACGTCGATCGTTACGTTGATGGCGGCGTTTGGCATTCTTATGTCGATCCACACCCACCGTCGCATGATCACGGCCTGAGGGGTTACCTTTTGGTTAGATAGGAAGTCCCGGCATGGCCTGTCCGGGAAGGCGCATGATAACCTTTCCCCATTGGCTTTCAGTGGAATAGCAACAACCGGCTGCACTTGCCGGTAACCCCGGGACCTTCACCGACCGGTAAGAACAATGATGCACATGGGTTTGAAATGAGCGCACGGAGAACCGGCAGTCTGATCAGCACCTGGCTCGTGCGCGCTCCGGCAATGCGGCTGGCGATGCCATTATCTTCAGTACGGGCCGAGACCAGCGGGACCTGTACTGACCGGCGACTGGTTCAGGATTTCATTGGCGACAGGCGCCATGGATAAAATCATCGGTTTGTGTCCGGGCCTGCGAGTCCTGTTGTGCCTTGTGCCGGTCATCCTGCTGGCCGGATGCGCGTCGTCACCGACCGGTGGCGGAGCGTCCCGTTATTCGATCAGTCAGGACCGCGCGCCGTCCGGGGATTTTGACGCCGGCCAGTTGCGCGACGCCGAGCCGCGCTACATTGAGCCCGGCGGTCCCGGCAACAAATCGCCCTACACGGTCTGGGGCAAGCAGTATCGGGTAATGTCGTCTGCCAGTGGCTATGTCGAGCGGGGCATTGCAAGCTGGTACGGACAAAAATTCCACGGGCACAAGACATCCAACGGTGAAACCTTTGACATGTATGCGATGTCGGCGGCCCACAAGACGCTTCCGCTGCCCAGCTACGCCCGGGTGACCAATCTCGATAACGGTCGCTCGGTGGTGGTGCGGGTGAATGATCGGGGGCCTTTCCACGGCGACCGGCTGATCGACCTGTCGTACGCCGCTGCCAAGAAACTCGGCTACCAGTCCCACGGAACGGCGCGGGTCGAAGTTGCGGCCATTACGGTACGCAAGGATGGTAGCATGTGGCTTGCTGGCAAGCCTTACCGTGAAGCACCGGATCCAGAGCCTGTGTCCACGCCGCAGGGTACCGACAAAGCGCTGTTTGTTCAGCTGGGCTCGTTCAGCCAGCCAGAAAGTGCGGATGGGCTGTCCCGACAGGTGAGACAGCGCACGGATCGCAAGGTCAGAGTCCGGCGTGTGGTGACCGCTTCAGGGGCGTATCATCGGGTGCAGGTAGGGCCGTTTTCCAGCCCGGAGGCGGCCCGGCGTGAGCAGGAGGCACTGGAACGACGGGGCTTTGAACAGGCCGTCGTGCTCACCGACGTGCTCTGACACGAATCAAACAGGCAATAAAGCCTGGCTGGCGGCCAGGCCGAACGAACAAACCTTGAAACTGACTTGACCCATGGCAACCAATCCTATGCTCAGACTATTTTTCTCCGTACTGCTCCTTGTCGTTACCTCGTCCGTCGCGAACGCCCAGTCCATCCTGATCCCCGCACCACCGTCCGTCAACGCCAGCTCGTATGTGCTGATGGATCCCTACAGTGGCGACGTGATCATGGATGAGAACAGCCATGAACGTCTGGCGCCGGCCAGTCTGACCAAAATGATGACCGCCTACATCGTTGAGCGCGAGCTGGCCGAGGGTCGTATCAGCATGACCGATAAGGTGCCGGTCAGCGTCAACGCCTGGCAGACCGGAGGTTCCCGGACCTTTATCAAGGAAGGCACCGAAGTGACGGTCAGCGATCTGCTGCACGGGATGATCATTCAGTCCGGTAACGATGCCACCGTTGCGCTGGCCGAATACATTGCCGGCAGTGAGGGTGCGTTTGCCGATATCATGAACCAGCAGGCGCGTATCCTCGGCATGAAGGACACCCATTTTGTGAACCCGACCGGTCTGCCGTCGCCGGATCATTATTCCTCGGCCTACGACCTGGCGCTGCTGGCCCGTGCCATCATCACCAACTACCCCAAGAACTACGATATCTACTCGCTCAAGCATTTTACCTACAACAACATCCGCCAGCCGAACCGTAATACCCTGCTATGGCGCGATCCGTCGGTTGACGGCCTGAAAACCGGCCATACCGAAGAAGCCGGCTATTGCCTGGTGGCCTCGGCCGAGCGTGACGATACCCGCTACATTGCTGTGGTCATGGGCACGAAAAGCACGGCTGCCCGTGCCCAGGAAGCCCAGAAAATGCTCAACTATGGCTTCCGGTACTACACCAGCGAGCGCCTGTTCTCGGCCGGTCAGAAGCTACTCGACAGCAAAGTGTGGGGTGGCGCCGCTGATCAGGTGCAGCTGGGCGTCAAAAACGATGTGTTTGTCACCATTCCCCGTGGCTCCAAAGGCTCGCTCGATTCGACGGTCGACGTGGACAACGTGATCAAGGCGCCGGTCAAGATCGGTCAGGAGCTGGGTCGTGTGCGCGTAAAACTGAACGACAAGGTGATTGTCGATCAGCCGGTTCTGGCGCTGGAAGGCGTCGACGAAGGCAGTCTGTTCAAACGCATCTGGGATGCCATCAAGCTGTTTTTTGTACAGCTGTTTACCTGAACGGAGGGGGCGGCAATGAGTGAAGCAAGGCCACCAAAAATCGAGTTTCCCTGCCGGTATATGATCAAGGTCATTGGCAATGCGGCGCCGGACTTTACCGATTTTGTGGTTACCGTTGTCGAGCAGCACGCGCCCGGCATCACCGATGACGACGTGTCGGTGACCGACAGCAGCAAGGGTCGGTTCTGTTCCGTGCAACTGACGATCATGGCCACCGGCGAGGAGCAGCTCAAGGCACTGTTCGAAGAGCTCAAGGCCAGTGGCCGCGTTCATATGGTGCTCTGAGTGATACCCGGAAAGGTCCCGTTATGCCGTCGCTGATCATTCGCACTCTGGGGGAGCAGCCCTACCTGGACACCTGGCATGCCATGCAGGCATTTACCGCAGAACGTCACGAAACCACGCCGGATGAGCTCTGGTGCCTTGAACACCCGCCGGTCTATACCCAGGGACAGGCCGGCAAGGCGGAGCACATTCTTGCGCCCGGTGATATCCCCGTGGTCCAGGTCGACCGGGGTGGCCAGGTCACCTACCACGGCCCGGGCCAACTGGTGATCTATCTGTTGATTGACCTTCGCCGCGCCAAACTGGGC
>JAWVWU010000197.1:0-5006 GCA_033723595.1 Marinobacter sp.
CTGTGCAAGGCTGCCAACGCCCTCAAGGAACACGGGGCCTCGCGGGTCGTGGCCTACATCACCCATCCGGTCCTGTCCGGCCCGGCCATTGAAAACATCAATGATTCCCAGCTGGACGAACTGGTGGTCTGCGATACCATTCCGCTGGGTGACAAAGCCCGTAATTGTGATAGAATCCGCCCCCTCGGAATGGCAGGTCTGCTCGCTGAATCCATTCGTCGCGTCAGCAACGAAGAGTCGATCAGCGCCATGTTTGAATAGGCACTGCTGCCGAACACCATTCAAGCCGGGAGCCTCTAGGGGCTCCCGGCTTGTTTAACTCCCCGGAAAATAACGCATTATCTCCGGGAACATCAGAGCACCACCTGCTGTGTACTTGGTCGCGAGTCCTTCAGGTGCTTATTGAGGTATGTATCATGGCCCAGGAATTTGTAATCGAAGCATTTGCTCGGAACGATCAGGGGAAAGGTGCGAGCCGCCGCCTGCGTCGTGAAGAGCGCAAAATGCCGGCAATCATCTACGGTGGCAACAAAGAAGCCGTTGCCATCTCTCTCTGGCACAACGATCTGAAAAAGGCACTGGAAAACGAAGCCTTCTTCTCTCATATCGTAACCATTGACCTGGAAGGCAAGAAAGAAAGCGTGATCCTGAAGGATCTGCAGCGTCATCCTTACAAACCGCTGCTGACGCACGCTGACTTCCTGCGCGTCGACAAGGATCATGAGATTCACGTCAACGTGCCGCTGCACTTCATCAACGAAGCGACTGCCGATGCGGTCAAGCTTCAGGGTGGCGTTCCGTCGCACCAGATGAACGAAGTGGAAGTCATCTGTCTGCCGCAGGACCTGCCAGAGTTCATCGAAGTGGATATGGCCGGTATCGAGATGGATCAGGTTATCCACCTGAGTGATCTGGTTATGCCGAAAGGCGTTCGTGTTGCCGCCCTGCTCCAGGGTGAAGATCACGATCTGCCGGTTGTCTCCATTCACCTGCCGCGCGGCACCAAGGCTGACGAAGCCGAAGATGCTGCCGAAGGCGAAGAGGAAGACGGCGAAGACAAGGAGTAATCACTCCGGGGGCGACGGCACATGGCTCAGACGATTGTTCTGGTGGTGGGACTCGGAAATCCGGGTAAGGATTACGAGCACACCCGCCATAACGCCGGCGCCCTGTTCGTCGAGGCTCTGGCCCGCGATGCGGGACAGAGCCTTCGTCCCGAAAAGAAGTACCACGGCCTGTATGCCCGGATTCAATGGCATGGGCTGGACCTGCACCTCCTGAATCCGTCAACGTTCATGAACCGCAGCGGCCTCGCAATCAAGGCTCTGGCGGACTTCTTCAAGATCCAACCTGACCAGATCCTGGTTGCCCACGACGAACTTGATCTGCCACCGGGTACGGCCAAGCTCAAGCAGGGCGGCGGACACGGCGGGCACAATGGCCTGCGTGACACCATTGCCCACCTCGGCAGCAACAACTTCTTTCGACTGCGACTCGGCATCGGGCACCCCGGCGACAGCCGTCAGGTCACCCAGTATGTGCTGGGCAAACTGGGCAAACGCGAAACCTCAGATCTCGAGGCCCTGTTTATCGAGTGCATGCGGGTACTGCCGGATGCGGCCAGTGGCCAGTTGCCACGGGCCATGAATGTGCTGCACACGGTCCGTCCCGACAACGGCTGATCCTGTTCGCGCCATCGCGTCCACACCGGTATACTGCCGGACTCGTTTTTCAACTTCCGTTTTCGTATTCAGCAGAGGCTTTCCATGGGTTTCAATTGCGGCATCGTCGGCCTTCCCAACGTCGGCAAATCGACCCTCTTCAATGCACTGACCAAGGCCGGTATCGGTGCGGAGAATTTTCCATTCTGCACCATTGAGCCCAATGCGGGTGTCGTCGGCATGCCGGACCCGCGTCTCGACAAGCTTGCAGAGATTGTCAAACCGCAAAAAGTCATTCCCACGACCATGGAGTTCGTGGATATCGCCGGTCTCGTGGCAGGCGCATCGAAGGGCGAGGGTCTGGGCAACCAGTTTCTGGCCAACATCCGCCAGACCGACGCCATTGCCCATGTGGTGCGGTGTTTTGACGACAGCAACGTGATTCACGTCGCCAACAAGGTAGACCCGGCGGCGGATATCGACGTCATTAATACCGAACTGGCTCTGGCGGACATGGAAACCGTCGACAAGGCCATCAAGCGGGTTCAGCGGGTCGCCAAGAGCGGCGACAAGCATGCAAAGGCCCAGTTGGATGTCTTCGAACGACTGCTGCCGGTATTGAACGAAGGCAAGCCGGTTCGCAGCATGGGTCTGAACGACGACGACAAGGCGCTGATCCGGGAACTGTGCCTGCTCACCATCAAGCCCACCATGTACATCGCCAACGTCGATGAACACGGCTTCGAAAACAACCCCTACCTGGACACCGTCAATGAAATTGCGGCCTCCGAGAACGCCATCGTTGTGCCCATCTGCAACAAGCTGGAAGCCGAAATTGCGGAACTCGAAGACGACGAGAAAGCGATCTTCCTCGAGGAGATGGGCATGGATGAACCCGGTCTCGACCGGGTCATTCGGGGCGGCTATGGCCTGCTCGGGCTCCAGACCTATTTTACCGCCGGCGTAAAGGAAGTTCGGGCCTGGACGCTGCGCGTCGGCTCGACCGCTCCGCAGGCCGCTGGTGTGATCCACACGGACTTCGAGCGCGGCTTCATTCGCGCTGAAGTTGTCAGCTACGACGACTTCATTGACTATAAAGGGGAAGCGGGCGCCAAAGAGGCCGGCAAATGGCGACTCGAAGGCAAGGACTATATCGTCAAGGACGGCGACGTCATTCACTTCCGCTTCAACGTCTGATACCCGTAAGGCGGGAGCCTTGCTCCCACCGCCAGCGGTAACAGACCGGAACCGGAGATCTGGATTGGACCTTCCCCGCTGCTGTAGCCCCCTGCAAAGCCACTGGCCCTGGCCAGAACCGCTGGACCACGCGGTTCTGGTGTCCACGGTTGTTGATACCGGGAGTTTCCGGGATGACGACTTCCCGGTCAGCGGCATTGCGTGTCCAGAGACGCTGACGACCGCCGCGGGCAAACGCAAAGCGGAGTACCTGGCCGGGAGAGTGTGTGCCCGGGAAGCACTGCGGCTGATAACCGGGCAGACCGATGTGCCCCGTATCGGGGACGACCGGGCGCCGGTCTGGCCAGCAGGCAACGTCGGCACGATTACCCACGGCGGCGATTGGGCGGGGGCCATGGTCGCGGCTCGGCGGCATTACCTGGGGCTGGGCATGGATGTAGAACGTCGACTGACGGAGCAGCGCGCTACCCGCCTGCTCGACCAGGTTCTCACGCCCGACGAAAAAGCCCGTCACGCGGCCAACCCCGGAAGCAGTTACGCGCAACTGGTGACGTTAACGTTCTCGTTGAAAGAAAGCCTCTTCAAGGCGCTCTATCCTGTCGTAAAACGCCGGTTCTACTTCCAGGATGCTGAGTTGCTGACCTGGAACGCCAGCGGCGAAGCCACGCTGCGACTGCTGTCAGATCTGTCAGCCCAGTGGCCGCGAGGCCGCACGGTTGACGCCCAGTTCACCGAGGTGGACCATCGCCTCCTGACCCTCGTGGCAATTCCGGCCTGAGACCAACCGCCCGTTAATGGCGCGATTGTCAGTCAAACAGCCCCTTGTGCTCATGCGGTTCACATCGCAAATACTGCGGCGGTGCAACCACTTTAGCGCCGAGTTTGGCCGCTGCGTGCCAGGGCCATCTCGGATCGTAGAGCATGCCCCGGGCCAGGGCGATGGCGTCTGCCTTGCCGTCAGCGAGTATGGCCTCGGCCTGCTCCGGCTCGGTGATCAGGCCAACCGCCATCACCGGCATGCTGACCGCCGAGCGGATGGTTTCGGAAAACGGCACCTGGTAGCCCGGCCCCACGGCAATCTGCTGCTCCGGCGCGAGCCCGCCCGAGGACACGTGGATGTAGTCGCAGCCCAGTTGCTCCAGGGCTTTTGCCAGCGTGACGCTCTGCCCCAGATCCCAGCCACCGTCTATCCAGTCGCTGGCCGAAATGCGCACGCCGACCGGAATCCCGGCGGGAACGACCTCCCGAACGGACTCAAACACCTCGAGTGTCAGCCGCATACGGTTTTCCAGGGAGCCACCGTAACGATCGTCGCGCCGGTTCGACAGGGGCGACAGAAACTGGTGCAGCAGGTAACCGTGGGCACCGTGGAGTTCGATAAGCTGCATGCCGAGGCGGACGGCGCGCCGGGCAGACTCCACAAAGCCGGCAATGATCCGTTCAATACCAGCCTGGTCCAGCGCTTCCGGCGCCGGCCCGCCCTCGTGGAACGGCACCGCTGATGGAGCCACCGTCTGCCAGCCATTGGGCTGGTCCGGCGCAATCGGAGCACCACCGTCCCAGGGCCGCTGCGACGACGCCTTGCGGCCGGCGTGGGCGAGCTGGATACCGATCGGCATGTCCGAATAGCGACGGACGGACTTCAGGGTCCGCGCCAGCGCCGCTTCGGTGTCATCGTTATACAACCCCAGATCCGCGTAGGTTATACGGCCCTCTGGCTCCACCGCCGAGGCCTCCAGAATCAGCAGGCCCGCGCCCGAGAGCGCCATGTTGCCGAGGTGCATCAGGTGCCAGTCGGTTGCCCGTCCACTCTCAGCGGAATACTGACACATGGGGGCGACAACAATACGATTGCTGAGGGACAGGGATCCCAGTTTTAGGGGCGTAAACAGAGAACTCACGGCAGACTCCTGAGGTTGATGAACCGGGAACAGCAAACGCTGGTCAGACAGAGAAGTCTACCAACCGGCGCGGCGCAGGTATAAACGACCAAGGTCGAGGTCGAGAGTGGTGCATCCCATACGCGCGCCGCCCATGACCGGACCACCGCCGCCGTGACCGACCTGCCGGGACAACACACAGCCAATCCACGGGGCAACAATAAAGTGCCCCCGCAGCCCTTGACAGCCCCCCGCGAAATCCTGAAAA
>JAWVWU010000198.1:0-4963 GCA_033723595.1 Marinobacter sp.
ACCCTCGTGGTGGTCATTCTCGGTGCCCTGCTTGGCATCCTCGTGGGCCGCACCGTCAGCCGCCCCCTGGCCCGGATCCAGCAGATGATGCGGGAGATTGCCAGCGGTGACGGCGATCTCACCCAGCGACTGCCCGCTGAGGGCCGGGACGAACTGAGTGAACTGGGCGCGCAGTTCAACGCCTTTGTCGGCAAAATCCAGGACACCATCCGTGCCGTCGGCCTGACCACCGACCAGGTCGCACAGGCCGCCGAGGAACTGAGTCAGGTCGCGGAGGAAACCCGCGCCTCGGTGGCTCAACAGGGGTCCGAAACCGACCAGATCGCCTCCGCCATCAACCAGATGGCCGCGACCATTCACCAGATTTCCCGCAATGCGTCCGAGGTCCAGAGCGCCGGCTCCGATGCGGACCGCCTGGCTCGCGAAGGTGGTCAGACGATCGGAGCGTCCCAGCAGTCTGTCAGCGAACTGTCCAGTGAGCTGAAGAAAAGCGCCGCTGCCATTGACGCCCTCGCGGACCGCAGCCATTCCATCCAGTCGGTGCTGGACGTTATTCACGAGGTCACCGATCAGACCAATCTGTTGGCCCTGAACGCGGCCATTGAGGCGGCCCGGGCCGGTGAGCACGGCCGTGGCTTTGCGGTGGTTGCTGATGAAGTCCGCCAACTCGCCCGGCGCAGCGGGGAATCGGCCGATCAGATCCGCACCATGATCGAGGGCTTCGTCAATGATTCCCGTGGCGCGGTCGAGCGGATGCGCGCATCGGAAACCCGCTCTGACGAGGCGGTGGACCGTATCGATCACGCGACCAATACGCTCCGGACGATTGAACGCTCGGTCGAGCACATTCACGACCAGGTCACCCAGATTGCAACGGCGGCCGAGGAACAGAGTCAGGTGGCCGAGGAAATCAATCAGAACGTTGTGCGCATTGTCGAAGCGGCGCAACGCAGCGACACCGGCGTCAACCAGACCCACGAGTCCAGCCATGAGCTGGCCCGCCTGAGCGGAACCCTCAGGCAGCTGGTGGGCCAGTTCCGGGTGTGAGGCCCCGGTCGTTCCTTGTAAACCCGGCGAGTGAGACTAAACTTATTTATGTCTCACCCGCCGGGGAGACTTACTAACAATAAAAGTCAATCAAGGAACAGACCAATGACGATGTCCAACCAAGGCACCGTGCGCCCCATGGCACTCGGTGCATTTTTAACCGCTATTGTGCTGGTTCTCGCCGGGTGCGGCTCCGATTCCGGCAGCAGTCTGAGCAGCTCAACCAGCGCGCTCGAACGGGATACCGCACAGGGCCCCGTCAAAGGGGTCGCCGTCGATTACGGCGTGGCCTTCAAAGGCATCCCCTACGCGGCGCCACCGGTGGGTGACCTGCGTTTTGCGCCGCCGGCGCCGCCGGCCCACCACGACGATGTTCTACAGGCGGATACCTTTGGCGGCAGCTGCCTGCAGCCGGCCAGCACCTTTGGCACCGCCGAATCCACCGAAGATTGCCTTTACCTGAACGTGTACGCTCCGGAGGACGCCGACAATCTGCCGGTAATGGTCTGGATCCACGGTGGCGCCTTCGAGACCGGCTCCGGCAACATCTATGATCCGGCCCGCCTGGTACCCCAGGGGATTGTGGTCGTGACCATCAACTATCGCCTGGGTATCACTGGTTTCATGGCGCACCCGGCCCTGTCCGCCGGCGCTGACAACGGTGCCTCCGGGGATTACGGCCTGATGGATCAACAGGCCGCACTGCGGTGGGTACAGGACAATATCGCGTCGTTTGGCGGCGACAAGACCGCGGTGACCATTTTCGGCGAATCCGCCGGTGGCCTGAGTGTGCTATCCCACCTGGCCTCACCCGCCTCTCGCGGTCTGTTCAACAAGGCCATTGTGGAGAGTGGTTCCTACACCGCGCCACCGCCTACCCTGTCGGAGGCGGAAAGCACCGGGGAAAGCTTCATCAGCAACAACTTCAGCGATTGCACCACCGTTGACTGCCTGCGCTCGCTGACGTCCGAACAATTGCTGGCCGCCCAGGAGGCCTCGGACCTGAGTTTTATACCCACGTTGCGTCCGGACGTGCTGCCGATCTCGGTGAGCCAGGCGATCAGCCAGGGCACCTTCAACAAGGTGCCGGTGATGATGGGGACCAACCGGGATGAATGGCGCCTGTTCGTGGGAATTGCCGAGCTGGGTCGCATTTCTGCGCGCCTGAAGGCGGGCGACACCCTGGCCGAAGCACAGGCGGCGGCTGCACTGACCGAGAGCCAATATGTGCCGGCGATCGAGTCAACCCTGAACGTCAATCAGACGACCGCCACCGGCATCGCCAGCGCCTACCCGGCCGCCAACTATGACAACCCCAGTGTGGCACTGGGCGCGGTGGGCACGGATGCGATCTTCGCCTGCAATGGTCTGGACTACCTCAATCAGCTGGCCGGTCAGGTAGCGACCTGGGGTTATCAGTTCTCGGACCGGGACGCGCCATCGATCATTCCCGCTGGCAATACCTTTGACCTGGGCGCCGCGCATGCCTTCGAGATCCAGTATATCTTCGGGTCTGAAGCCGACCTGGAAGCGCGCGGCATGAATCCGGACCAGATCGCTCTGGCCAATGCCATGGCCGGGTACTGGGGGCGCTTTGCCAAATCGGCCGACCCCAACACCACCGACGGCACCGGGGTGACCTGGCCGATGCTCAGCACGGGCTCCCAGATGCTGAATTTCGAGCCCGCCGGCGGACCCGCCCTGATGTCGACCTCCGCGTTTGACACCCAGCACCTCTGCACGGCGGTCTGGCGTCAACCGGGCTAAACTTCTCACGACCGCGACCATGCCGGGCCCAACCGGTCCCGGCATGACATGATTTTGTCGCACGAATCCGGCCGGCCCGGGTTGGAACGTCTAGCGAGCCGGCCTGTTTTCAAGCGCACCCTCACCGGACGGAGAGTAAAGCTGTACCCGATTTCGACCGGCCGCCTTGGCGTCATACAGAGCCTCGTCGGCGGCCCGGAACAGGGACTGCCGATCCGTCGCACACCCCGGCACCATCGCAATGCCGGCGGAGAAGGTGACGCACTGCGGGCCATCCGGTCGAAAATCCCGCTGGCTGAACCGGCCCAATAACTGTGAAACCCGAGCCTGTGCCTGCTCGGCCGTTGCCACCGGCATGATCAAAACAAATTCCTCGCCGCCAAAACGACAGGCCACGTCCATCTCACGGCTACTCTGCGCCATGTCCTGTCCCAGGGCGGCCAGTATCGCATCGCCGGCGCCATGCCCGTAGCGGTCGTTGATCTGTTTGAAATGATCCAGATCCAGCACGCACAGCGATAGCGGCGTCTCATCACGAAGGGCCCGGGCCAGCTCACGATCCAACGAGAGCTCCAGCCAACGTCGGTTGAACAGCCCGGTCAGCGGATCGCGGATGGCCTCTTCCCGCAGGGCCTGGCGTAGCCGCTCATTCTGCTCCAGCTGATGGCGCAGGTCGTCTTCGGTCTGCTTCAGTCCGGTAATATCGCGCATTAAATAAATGCGTCCCCGCTCAACGCCCCGGTGATCCCGCAAGCCGGTGCGCTGAACACTCAGGCAGATCCGCTCTGCGCCCCGCTCAAGGGTAAGTTCCTCATCGGCGTCAACGCTGAAGGGGGGCAGGGTCGCCAACTCCGGCAATATCCGCTGGATGGGCGTACCCGCACGCAGGGTCGCGCCGGGCGCCGAAAACAGCTCCCGGGCCGCGGGATTGAAGTCCACCAGGCGCGACTGGTCGTCCGTGACCAGAACACCGTCCTTGATGCGATCAACAATGGTCGACCGGGCAATCGGCATCAGGGTGAGAAACCCTTCGCGGCGGATGTTGTAATACATCACCCCGGCCAACAGGAGGAAACCGAACGGTGACAGGTCCAGCCCCTGGAACGGCGGTGGCAACACGTGTGTGATGGTCAGCACGTTCGCCACGCTCGGCATGATGGCGCCCAGTAGCAGCAGCAGGCCCTGGCGTCGCAACATGGGCGAGGCCGTCAGCACAAACCGCAGTAACAGAATGTCGGCAATCAGGATCAGCAGGTAAGAGTAGGCAGAATGAAACCAGAACAGCGGACCGCCCGTAAATACCCGCCCCTGACCCAGCTGGTAACCGTCAAGAAACAGATCGTGCCAGGGGTCGGTCGCGATGCCGAGCAGGGTCAGCACCGGGAATACAGCCAGCGCCAGCAAAAACCGGGGGCTTATCCGTTGACGATACCCGGTGTACTGCAGAACGAAGATCAGATAGCCGGGCGGGATCAGGACGACACCGACAAACACGCTTTTGAACCAGAATAACGGGTCTCCCGACACGGTCGGCAGCGCTTCCGGGAAGTGATCGGCCATCAGCTGCAGTGCGTAAGCAAGGGTCCACCAGCTCACGCCCAGAATCATGACGCCCATGGCACCGGCCCCGGGGATTTCCCGGCGGCGGAACGCGTAAACGGCAACCAGGAGGGTTGCCAGGAAGCTGAGAAACAGAGCACCAATAAAGACTGTCATCGATCACCGGCCTGCCTGTGGATGCGCCTGCGTCGGCGAGGGCACGTGGTCCAGCGTCGCCTGCAGCATTCTGCCTTTCGTAAGTCCTTATTATGATAGCAGAATGGCGCCTTGGCGGTGCGCAAGGCCCGACAACCGTCAGGCGCGGCCGGGCGCCAATGTACGAAAACCACTGGCACTGATACCGTGACTGACGCACACTTGAAACCGTGCTGAACCAATAATAATCCAGACAAGGGGCTGTTTTGGCCGACGATCACACGCCAACGTCACGATCACCGAAGACGACGGCCAGCCCGATGAACCGCTCGACACCGGTTGATGCGTTTCAGCGGGCCAGGCAACACTGGCTCAAAAGCGAGCGCATTCACCTGGCATCGCTGGCCGAGGAACTCGGGATCGGGCGCGCCACACTGTTTCGCTGGGTCGGTAA
>JAWVWU010000199.1:0-4950 GCA_033723595.1 Marinobacter sp.
CAAAGCCGCCATGTTCATGTACCTGAACCCGGTCTTTGCCGCTGTCCTGGCGGGCCTGTTCCTGGATGAGCGACTCAGCGTGTTCCACTTCATCGGCGGTCTACTGATCCTGCTGGGCCTTCTGCTGACCACTCGGGAACCCGCACCCCGCAAAGCCTGAAGCCTGATCCACGCGTCCGAAGCCACCGTGAACCCGGCCCGCAACGGGTGTCGAATACCTTTACACCTGGCGAAAACTCCATCAGGCCGAAGACCATTAACCTGCTGAAACTTTTGCTTATAATTTGAGCTGGCACGATTCATGGTTTGTGACAGGGACATCGCCGTTCATGGCGCTTTACGGATAGGGTTAAGGAGTTATCCGACATGAAGATGGTCCCACGTATTATGGCCGGTCTGTTGCTTTGCTGCTCGCTGGTCTCTTTGCCTGCCACCGCATCCACCATTCTGGGCACGGTCGATCTGACCTACAAAGGCTACAACAGCGGCGGCTTCCCGGCGGGCTACCGTAACGGCACGATTACCGACCATGGCACCAGCGAAGGCGCCTCGGCCGGTCTGTTCGGCTTTGACGTAAGCAACGCCAGCAGCGGCTCTCCCATTGTCTGGGACGACACGCTTCAGGCCTTTTGTGTGCAGACCAATGCCCTGCTCGATACCAGCAACACCCGTACTTATAGCCTGGTCAGCGCCCTGGACCACTTCGGTAACGCGTCTCTGGTGGATCAGATCGGCCGGCTCTACACCGGATACCACAACGACGTAACCTCCGCGGATACCAGCGCTGCGTTCCAGCTCGCGCTGTGGGAACTGGTGGATGAAGATCAGCAGACCAACGGTCTTGACCTGACCGGCGGCCAGTTTACGGCCACCAGCTTCAACACCGCACGCGCGACCGCCAACGGCTGGCTCAGCAGTCTGTCCAGCATCACCAACGGGTTCAACCTGTTCGTGCTGGAAAACGACGGCTCCCAGGACCTGCTGGTGTTCAAACCGGCACCGACGGTTCGTGTCCCCGAGCCGGGCACCCTGGCGCTGATGTGCCTGGGCCTGCTGGTATTGGGCCTGCGGATGCGCAAGCGGCACTGACACCGACCCGCACGAGCTTTTAAAGCCCGGCCCACGCCGGGCTTTTTATTGCCTGAAAAACCGGCACCGGATCCGCTATAGTAGAACTCTGATTGCTGGCCGCTGCCCACCGGCGCTGACAGTGATTGCCTCATGCGCCACGCACCAGGACTGCCCATGACGATACCCGACGCCGCCCCGTCCAATCGCACGCTCGCCATGGTCCGTCACTTTGTAATGCCCTATCGCTGGCCGGTCGCCGGCGCCCTGGCCGCGTTAATATTTACCGCAGGAATCACTCTGTCGCTGGGTCAGGGCCTGCGCCTGTTGGTAGACCAGGGCTTTGCGACCCGATCACCGGAACTTCTGAACCAGTCGGTCGGCCTGTTCTTTGTACTGGTCATCGCTCTGGCAATCGGTACGTTTGCCCGGTTCTACCTGGTGTCGTGGGTGGGCGAGCGTGTGGTTGCGGATATCCGCAAGCAGGTTTTCAACCACCTGATTGATCTCCATCCGGGGTTTTTTGAAAGCAACCGGGGCCTGGAAATCCAGTCCCGCCTGACCGCCGACACCACAGTCCTGCAATCCGTGATTGGCTCTACCGTGTCCATCGCGCTGCGCAACGCCCTGATGCTGCTGGGCGGCATCGTGCTGCTGTTTGTCACCAACCCCAAGCTGACACTGATCGTGATGCTGGCCATTCCGCTCGTCGTCGCGCCCATTCTGGTATTCGGACGCCGGGTCCGGCGCCTGTCGCGCCAGAGCCAGGACCGGGTGGCGGATGTTGGCAGCTACGTCGGCGAGATCCTGGGCCAGATCAAAACCGTGCAGGCCTACAACCACCAGCCCGAGGACCGGCAGCGCTTCGCCACAGTGGTCGAAGGCGCCTTCAGCGCAGCCCGCCAGCGCATCCGCCAGCGTGCCTGGCTCACCAGCGTCGTCATTGTACTGGTGCTGGGCGCGGTAGGCGTGATGCTGTGGGTTGGCGGGCGCGACGTCATCACCGGCCACATCAGTGGCGGTGAACTGGCGGCTTTCGTCTTTTACAGCCTGATTGTCGGCGTATCCGCCGGTGCGCTGAGCGAGGTCATCGGTGAGTTGCAGCGCGCCGCCGGCGCGGCCGCGCGTATCATTGAACTACTGCAGACCCCCAACGATATCCAGCCGCCGGTCACCGGGTTGCAGATCCTGCCGCGCCCTGTCACCGGCCGGTTACGGCTGGATCATGTGACCTTTGCCTACCCCACGCGGCCCGATTCGGCGGTTATCCATGATTTCACGCTGCAGGTACAGCCCGGCGAGACCCTGGCGCTGGTGGGGCCGTCTGGTGCCGGCAAATCCACCCTGTTCGATCTGCTTCTGCGGTTTTTCGACCCGGTTGAGGGTCGGATTACCCTCGAAGGCATCGACCTGCGCCAACTCGACCCGGCGGATCTGCGCCGTTGCTACGCCATGGTGTCCCAGAACCCCGCGCTGTTTTACGGCACTATCGCCGACAATATCCGGTACGGACGCCCCTCGGCCACCCCGGCCGAGGTTGAAGCGGCCGCGCGCATTGCTCACGCCGATGAATTTATAAGGGCCATGTCGGCAGGCTACGAGACGCGTCTGGGCGACGCCGGCCTGGGGCTGTCCGGCGGACAGAAACAACGTCTGGCGATCGCGCGAGCGCTGCTGGTGGACGCGCCCATCCTGCTGCTGGATGAGGCCACCAGTGCCCTCGACGCCCAGAGCGAGCATCTGATCCAGCAAGCCCTGCCGCCATTAATGGCAAACCGCACCACCCTGGTCATCGCGCATCGTCTGGCCACCGTGAAGCACGCCGACCGGATTGCGGTGATCGACCAGGGCCGTCTACAGGCCCTGGGTACACACAGTGAACTGATTCGCAGCAATCCGCTGTATGCCCGGCTGGCGGAGCTTCAGTTCAAGGCACCCGATGAGGAGCCGGTCAGCTCCTGAGTGCGGCCATTGCAGCCTCCAGGCGATCGAGTGCCGCCATCAACACCGGGCGGGGCGACGCCAGATTCAGCCGCATGAACCCTTCCCCACCGGTGCCAAAACTCCGGCCGGGATTCAGTCCCAGCCCGGCCTGCTCGATGAAAAACCGGTTGAGCGCCGGGTCCGACAGCCCCAGGCCCGTGCAATCCAGCCACATCAGATAGGTACCCTCGGGCACCACCGGTCGAATCAGAGGCACAGCTGCCAACCGTTCAAGGACCGCATCGCGATTGCCCTGCAGGTAGACCAGCAGGTCATCCAGCCAGGGACCACCGTGACGGAAGCCGGCTTCAAATCCGGTTGCACTGAACGGATTGCACTGATTGGCATGCCATTGATCGAACACCTGCGACAACGCCTGCCGGCGTTCCGGGTCGGGCACGATCATGGCCGACAGGCCCAGGCCCGGCACATTGAAACTCTTACTCGGCGCCACCGCGGTCATGACGGGGTCATCCGGCCTGGCGCGGGTCGCCAGCACGGTATGCGGGGCCTGATCGGGAAACACCAGGTCGGCGTGAATCTCATCGGACAATACCAGCAGGTCGTGACGACGCGCGACGGCGAGCAGGTCATCCAGTTCGGTGCGGCTCCAAACCCGGCCCACCGGATTGTGAGGCGAACACAGCAGGAGCAGGCGGGCGCCATCGCGAGCACACTGCTCCAAATGGTCAAGATCCATCCGGTAGCGACCATCGCGGAACCGCAGCGGGTTCTCGATGACCCGCCGTCCGGTTTTTTTCACCGCCGAGAAAAACGGCGGGTACACCGGTGGTTGCACGATAACCCCCTCGCCGGGCTCGGCAAATGCCAGGCAGGCCGCGTGAATGGAGGGTACGACGCCCGGCGCCAGCAGCACCCACTCCCGGTCGATGGGCCAGTCATGGCGGGTGCGGAACCAGTCGAGCATCGCCGAGTACAGACTGTCCGGGAACATCGAGTAGCCGTAGGCCGGGTGCTGCGCCCGTTCGACCAGAGCCCGGGTTATCGCCGCCGGCGCTGGAAAGTCCATATCGGCCACCCACAGGGGCATGACATCCGGGTTGCCGAACACCGCCTGACGGGCGTCCAGCTTGACCGCATGGGTTCCGGTCCGGTCCAGCGGCTGTTCAAAATCAACGCTCATGCAGTTTCATCCTTTGTGGTGAGCCTGGCCAATCGGAGAGTCGGCCTCCTCAGGCGAAGCCGGCTCCGCCCGCAGCCGCTCGCGCTCGGCCAGCCAGTCGGCCAGGTTGTGCAGAATCTTGCGGGCCAGGACCCGGGCCTTTTCGGTGTAGGGACCGGCAAAGTACTGATCGAGGGTGGCTTCGAAATGCTCGAACCACTGCTCAAAGTGCGCCTCGCTCAGGCCCATCTGGTCATGCACCTGTTCGTGGTGATAGACCATGTTGCGGTGATAGGTGTCTTCACCCAGCAGCATCTTGCACCAGTAGCCCTCGATGAGCGGCAGGTGATCCGCCAGGTGCACCCCGGCCACTTCCAGGAACACCGGCCGCATCAGCGGGTCATCAAGCAATCGCGCGTAAAACAGCTGCACCATGCGGTTGATCGCCGCCGGGTTATCCAGATCCATTTTCGTCATAGCTGCCTCACAAGCGTCACGGGCGAATGTTGGATACCCACGCGTTATTGGCTGTCGAATATTGTGCCACGGAACGGATTTCCGATACGATGGCCTGATGACATTGACTCAGATCAAGAAGAACGACGGGAGCGAGCTGTTCAGAGTTGCAACCACGCCCTGTGGTACCCGGTCGTTTGACATCTCACCTCCTGACCAACGGCGGAGGCCTCAGGCATGACCATCAGGAAGGTTTTAATCGCCAATCGCGGCGAAATTGCAGTCAGGATTGCACGCGCCTGCCAGGAAATGGGGATCAA
>JAWVWU010000200.1:0-4943 GCA_033723595.1 Marinobacter sp.
CGGCTTGGCTATGTCAAACCGTCATCGGAGCCCGTTATCTGGGTGCACGCGGTCTCGGTGGGCGAGACCATCGCGGCGGCACCGTTGGTCAAGACGCTGCGCGCGCGCCATCCGGATATTCCGGTACTGGTGACCGCGATGACGGCCACCGGCTCGGAGCGTGCCCGCGCAATGTTCGGTGACGCCGTGACCTATGCGTTCTCTCCCTACGACACCCCGGGTGCCGTGCGCCGTTTCGTTGATCGCATCAACCCGAGGGCGCTGGTCATCATGGAAACCGAGATCTGGCCAAACATGATTGCCCTGAGTCATGCCCGACAAGTCCCGGTGTTTCTGATCAACGCCCGGCTGTCGGCGCGATCCGCCCGTGGTTACGCGCGGGTCGCCTCGCTGGTGCGTCCACTGCTCAATGGCATCAGCTGGATTGCAGCCCAGGCCGATGAGGATGCCAGTCGCTTTCTCCAGATCGGCGCCCATGAGGGAAACGTGTCGGTTACTGGCAGCATCAAGTTTGATGTCGAAATCACCTCGGCCATGCGAGAGGAGGCGGGGCGTATCCGGCACCAGCTGGGCGCTGATCGCCCGGTCTGGATCGCTGCCAGCACCCACACCGGAGAAGATCAGGCGATCCTGGAGGCTCAGCAGGCTCTGCTGCACGATCATCCGGGCGCGCTGCTGATCATTGTGCCCCGCCACCCGGATCGCTTTGACGCCGTCGCCGCGTTGATCCGGCAACACGGCCTTCAATTGGCCCGTCGATCCCGGCAGGAGCCGGCCAGGGACGCTCAGGTCTATCTGGCCGACACCATGGGTGAACTGTTGATGCTCTACGGGGTGTCTGATATTGGCTTTGTCGGTGGGTCGCTGATTGAGCGGGGCGGGCATAATCCTCTGGAGCCGGCAGCCTGGGGAATACCGGTGGTTACCGGGCCCCATATTTTCAACTTTGAGACCATTTACCGCCAGTTGGCGGCCGGGGACGCGTTGTCGACGGTGGCCAGTGCAGACGAGCTGGCGGCCTGCATCCGCAGGTTAATGGATGATTCGAGCTGTGCACACCGGGCGGGGAGCAATGCGCTCGCCGTGGTGGATGCCAACCGAGGTGCCCTGGAGCGTGTGGTGAACGGTATAACAGCGCGGATACAGACCTGACCCAGCGCCCGCGCCGGACGATGGCCGGGCGGGCAGATGTGCGAACGCTAGGTTACTTTGCCGCCGGCTTTTCCATCTCTGGTTCAGCCTGTTTGGCGTCCTTGGCAACGGCTTCGATACCGGGCGCGGTCGCGCTGAGCCAGTTGTTCAGGTCGATCAGGTCCTGGGGGCTGAGGGTGCCGGCCGACTGCTTCAGGCTCAAGGTATTGATGATGTAGTCATACCGGGCATTGGCGTAGTCCCGGAGCGCGACATAGTAATTGCGCTCGGCGTCCAGCACTTCCACGATGTTGCGTGTGCCCACATCGTAGCCGGCGCGGGTCGCGTCCAGTGCACTGCGACGTGACACGATGGTCTGTTTGAGTGCGGAGGCCGTTTCGATGTTGGTGTTGACCGTACGGAACAGGCTACGCGTGTTCACTCTGACGTCACGGCGAACGGTGCGCAGCGATTGCTCCGCCACATCCACCAGGGAGCGTTGGCGACGAACGCCGGCCTGGGTCGCGCCGCCCATATACAGTGGCACGTTCAGGGACAGGCTGATCGTGCCCTGGGTGGTTGTGCCGTTGGCGCTGGCCTGGGCCGCAGCGACGGAGCCGGACTCGGGCAGACCATCAATCCGCGAGTTGCCGTAGGACGCATTGAGGTCGAGCGTGGGGTAATGGCCGGATTTGGCCGTTTTCAACGTCGTCTGGCTGGCATCCAGCTGGTAGATCGCGGACTGGATCTGCCAGTTCTGGTTGATCGCCGTCTGCTCCCAACGCGAAGGATCCATCGGTTCTGGCCGCATCAACGGGAACTGTTGCCGCAAATTGTCGAGTTCTTCGGTGTATTCCCCGGTCAATCGTGCCAGCCGTTCGCGGGCCAGGTCGAGCTGGCTCTGGGCCGCAATCCGCTGGCTCTTGCTGTCGTCGTAGCTGGCCCGGGATTCAAGCACGGACGTGATAGCAATCAGCCCGACATCATAGCGTTCCTGGGCCTGTTCATACTGACGTTTGATGGCCGCCTCGGTGGCTTTTGCGGTAGTCAGCGTGTCCCGGGCCCGCAGGACGTTAAAGTAGGCGGTGGCGACATCCAGAATGAGCTGCTGCTGTGCGAGATTGTAATCCGCCTGGGCGGCCTTGCTTTGCCATTCGCTGGTTTTGAATTTGAACCAGGAGTCTGCCCGGAACAGGGGCTGGGTCAGTTTGACACCGTACTGATACTGTTCATACGACACGTCCTGGCGCGGCCCGTCTGAGTTGATGTGACTGGCGTCACCGTACGCGTTGATCTGCGGCAGCAGCGAGCCGCGGCTCACGTCGATGCTGGCCTGTTGCGCCTCGTAACTGGCCTTTGCCGAGGCGATGCCGGAATCGTAGGAGATGGCTTTCTGGTAGGTCTCGACGAGATTCATGGCGAGGGCCGGCTGGGCCGACAGCAAGGCGATGAAGCCGGAAAGCAGACGTTTTTTCATAAAATCTCCTGAGGGCGTGAACGCGTGGTCCGGGGAACCCGCACATTAGCGGCGGTCATTATGGACAATAATCGTTCTGATCTCTACACTTGCAAAAGGCATCTAACCCCGTGCTGGCGGCGCTTGCAGCCCATCCGCAGGGGGTCGGATTGCCGTCATTGCGTCTTGACGGGGTGCTGGCCTTGAGCTGGCTGAGACTGTAAACAGAACCCGCGAACCTGATCCGGTTAGTACCGGCGTAGGGATTCGAGACCAGAACCTGCAGAGAAACCGGGCAAGCCTCACAGGAGCCACCCGATTTCGTAACCGGTTCCCCGTCATGAGCGCCCAATACAGTTGATCCAGGGACGCTACCATGACCGACAAGCTCGACTATCTCAGTGATTCCGCACGCGTTGACAGCGCGGCCATCCAGCCTTTACCGCAATCCCGGAAAATCTACGTGCAGGGCAGTCGCCCGGATCTGCGCGTGGGTATGCGGGAAATCTCGGTGAGCGACACGCCGACCGAGCTCGGCGGCGAAAAAAACCCACCGGTGACGGTCTACGATACGTCCGGCCCGTACACTGATCCGGACGCGGTGATTGACCTTCGCAAGGGTCTCAGGCCGCTGCGCGAGGCCTGGATTGAAGAGCGGGGGGACACCGAGCGCCTTGACGCGTACACCTCGGCGTTTACCCGCCGTCGGCTCCGTGACCCGCTGCTCGACCCCCTGCGTTTTACCGACGAGCGCAAACCACGGCGTGCCAGGCCGGGCTGTAACGTCAGCCAGATGCATTACGCGCGCAAAGGCGTGATCACGCCGGAAATGGAATACGTGGCGATCCGTGAAAACATGAAACTGCAGGAAGCCCGGGCGGACGGACAGCATCCGGGACAATCGTTCGGTGCTTCGCTGCCGGCTGAGATAACGCCAGAGTTTGTGCGGGATGAAATTGCGCGCGGTCGGGCCATTATCCCCAATAACATCAATCATCCGGAATCCGAACCGATGATCATTGGCCGAAATTTTCTGGTCAAAATCAACGGGAATATTGGCAATTCGGCCGTGAGCTCCTCCATCGAGGAAGAGGTCGAGAAATTGACCTGGGGCATTCGCTGGGGCTCGGATACCGTGATGGACCTGTCGACCGGCAAAAACATCCATGAAACCCGCGAGTGGATTATCCGTAATTCGCCGGTACCGATCGGTACCGTGCCAATTTACCAGGCCCTGGAAAAGGTCGGCGGTGTTGCCGAAGACCTGACCTGGGAGATCTTCCGCGACACGCTGATCGAGCAGGCCGAGCAGGGTGTGGATTACTTCACCATCCATGCCGGCGTGCGTTTGCACCACGTTCCCCTGACAGCCGCCCGGGTCACCGGTATTGTCTCGCGCGGTGGCTCCATCATGGCCAAGTGGTGTCTCGCCCATCATACCGAGAGCTTCCTGTACACCCACTTCGAGGACATCTGCGAGATCATGAAGGCGTACGACGTTGCCTTCAGTCTGGGCGACGGTCTGCGCCCCGGGTCCATTGCCGATGCCAACGATGCCGCCCAGTTTGGCGAGCTTGAAACCCTCGGCGAGCTGACCAAAATTGCCTGGCAGCACGATGTCCAGGTGATGATCGAAGGGCCGGGGCATGTTCCCATGCAACTGATCAAGGAAAACATGGACAAACAGCTGGCCTGTTGCGATGAGGCGCCGTTCTACACCCTGGGTCCCTTAACCACGGACATTGCGCCCGGTTACGACCACATCACCTCCGGTATTGGCGCTGCCATGATCGGCTGGTATGGCTGTGCCATGCTGTGCTACGTGACCCCGAAGGAGCACCTGGGCTTACCGAACAAGGACGATGTGAAAACCGGGATCATCACCTACAAGATCGCCGCGCATGCCGCTGACCTTGCCAAGGGCCACCCCGGCGCCCAGATCCGTGACAACGCCCTGTCCAAGGCGCGGTTTGAATTCCGGTGGGAAGATCAGTTCAATCTCGGTCTGGATCCGGATACCGCCCGGGCCTATCACGACGAGACCCTGCCCAAGGAGTCTGCCAAGGTGGCGCATTTCTGTTCCATGTGCGGCCCCAAATTCTGTTCCATGCAGATCTCCCAGGAAGTGCGTGATTACGCCAGGGCGGGCATGGAGCAGAAGTCGCAGGAGTTTCGCGCCTCCGGCAGCAAACTGTACGACAAGATCTGATCCCGGTCGGTGACTCCGGCACACCGCCGGGGTCACCCTTGAAAAGCGGCTCACTATCCGGCTATTGTTCTGCTTCTTGTCACCGATGCGGGAGTATCATGTCGAATCGCAGCGTCGAGCCGTTTCAATTTTCTGAGCGTGACGTCC
>JAWVWU010000201.1:0-4937 GCA_033723595.1 Marinobacter sp.
GGACGTGTTCCTCGGCCGCGAGCAGCGCGACTACAGCCGGGCAACGTCCTCCCAGAAGTGCGTCCGGGCGGGCGGCAAGCACAACGACCTGGAGAATGTTGGCTACACCGCGCGCCATCACACCTTCTTCGAAATGCTGGGTAACTTCAGCTTTGGGGATTATTTCAAGCGCGAAGCCATTAACTTCGCCTGGACTTTTCTGACCGGCGATGAGTGGCTGGGCCTGCCCAAAGACAAGCTGTGGGTCACCGTGTACGCCTCGGACGAGGAGGCGTTCAGCATCTGGTCACAGGAAATTGGTGTGCCTGAGGAGCGCATCGTCCGCATCGGAGACAACAAGGGCGCACCCTACGCTTCTGACAACTTCTGGCAGATGGGCGATACCGGTCCCTGCGGCCCCTGTACCGAAATTTTCTACGATCACGGTGAGGACGTGGCCGGCGGTCCCCCGGGTAGCCCGGATGAGGATGGCGACCGCTATATCGAAATCTGGAACGTGGTGTTCATGCAGTTCAACCGCACCGCGGACGGCGAGATGCAGCCGCTGCCCAAGCCCTCCGTTGATACCGGCATGGGGCTGGAGCGGATTGCCGCCGTTTTGCAGGGCGTTCACAGCAATTATGAGATCGACCTGTTCCAGGACCTGCTCAAGGCGGCGTCCGATTTGCTGGGCGGCGTCAGCACCACCGAGTCGTCGTTGCGCGTCGTTGCGGATCATATCCGGTCCTGTGCGTTCCTTATTGCAGATGGTGTCATGCCATCCAACGAGGGTCGCGGCTTTGTTCTGCGCCGGATCATCCGGCGGGCTGCACGCCATGGCAACAAACTCGGTGCCCAGGGTGCGTTTTTCTACAAACTCACCGGGGCGCTGATTGATTTGATGGGTGATGCCTACCCGCAGCTGGTGCGGACCCGGGCCCAGATCGAAAAAGTGCTGCTGCAGGAAGAAGAGCAGTTCGCCAAAACCCTGGATAAAGGGTTGCGTTTGCTGGAGCAGGATATCGAGTCGCTGAACGGGTCGGTCATACCCGGTGAAACGGTCTTTGCGCTGTATGACACCTACGGTTTTCCGGTCGACCTGACGAATGACATCGCGCGGGAGCGGGGTCTGACGCTCGATTACGAGGGTTATGAAAAGGCCATGGAGCAGCAGCGTGAGCGTGCCCGCGCCGCCAGCAAATTCGGCATTGATTACAACGCAGGATTGCAACTCGACGGCCGCACCGAATTTACCGGCTATGAGCACATTGATGGTCATGAAACCATCCGGACCGTTATTGTCGATGGCGAGGAGGTGACCGCTCAGGCTGGTGACGACGCCGTGGTGATCCTTGAACGCACGCCGTTCTATGCAGAGTCGGGTGGTCAGGTCGGTGATACCGGCCTGCTGACCTGGAGTGGCGGACGCTTCCAGGTCACGGATACCCGCAAGGAAGGCAGCCATCACCTTCACATCGGAACCGTCATCGAAGGCGAGCTGTTCGCCGGGCTTGAAGTGGACGCCCGCATTGATCACGCCCGTCGTCAGGCGACGGCGCTGAACCACTCAGCAACCCATCTGCTTCATGCGGCTCTGCGCCGCGTACTGGGAGAGCATGTCACCCAGAAAGGGTCATTGGTGGATCCCGACAAACTGCGGTTTGACTTCTCGCACTTCGAGGCGCTGACGCCGGAGCAGTTGCATGAAATCGAGCGGCAGGTGAACGAGCAGATCCAGGCGAACACGCCGGTTTCAACCGAGTTGACCGACATGGAACAGGCCCAGGCCAAAGGTGCAATGGCGCTGTTCGGAGAGAAATACGGCGACACGGTTCGGGTACTGAGTATGGGCGTGGATAACTACTCGGTTGAGCTTTGCGGAGGCACACACGTGTCGCGAACCGGCGATATCGGCCTCCTTCGGATCACCTCGGAAAGCGGTATCTCCTCAGGCGTTCGTCGTATTGAGGCGGTAACCGGTCAGGGCGCACTGGCATGGTTCGACCAGACCGAGCAGGCATTGCGCTCAGTGGCCCGACTGGTTAAAGGCTCCCGCGACAGCGCGGTAGAAAAGGTCCAGGCGACGGTCGAGCGGAACCGACAGCTGGAAAAGGAAGTGGAGCAGCTCAAGCAGAAGCTGGCGAGCAGTGCCGGCACCGACTTGATCGGTTCAGCGGTTGACGTCAGTGGTCTTAAGGTGGTCGCGTCGGAACTTCCCGGTGCTGACCGCAAGAGCCTGATGGACACGGCTGATCAGCTCAAGAACAAGCTGGGCGAAGGGGTCGTGGTTCTGGCCAGCGTGGAGGATGGCAAAGTCACGCTGGTCGCCGGTGTTACCAAGTCTGCCACCGGGCGTATCAAAGCCGGTGATCTGATGAAGCACCTGGCCTCAATGGTGGATGGCAAGGGCGGTGGCCGCCCTGATATGGCGCAAGGCGGTGGCAATGATCCGGACAAGCTGGCCGAAGCGCTGGCCAGCGTTGCCGGCTGGGTTGAAAAAACCGCTGGCTGAACCGCTGTTGCGCGCGTCAAAGCAGGTCTATAATCGCCCGCCGCGGCTGTGATCGTCGGGTCGCAAGGGCAAAGCGGAAAACCGCTGAGACCGGCCAACGCCGCTGAAGGCATTGAGCCGCGGGCAAGCGGTGAATGAAGCGCTCCGGAGAGCCGGAGTCATGAGTCTGGCGGGCCGTCACGGCCCCTGAATGACAATTGGGAAGAACATGGCGCTGTTGGTTCAGAAATTTGGCGGAACATCGGTGGGTACCACCGAGCGAATTGAAGCGGTGGCAGAGAAAGTATGCCGATTCCGCGAGCAGGGGCACGACATTGTCGTTGTGGTCTCTGCCATGAGTGGCGAAACCAATCGGTTGATTGCGCTGGCGGAGGCCATTATGGATCAGCCGGTACCGCGGGAAATGGACGTGCTGATATCCACCGGTGAGCAGGTCACCA
Organism: Marinobacter sp.; assembly: GCA_033723595.1. Lineage (GTDB taxonomy): Bacteria > Pseudomonadota > Gammaproteobacteria > Pseudomonadales > Oleiphilaceae > Marinobacter. The sequence continues at coordinate 2,932 of JAWVWU010000201.1, forward strand.
TCGCGCTGTTGTCGATGGCCCTGCAGAAACGTGGCTGCGACGCCCGGTCCTACACCGGTTCCCAGGTGCGGATTCTGACCGACCGGTCCCACACCAAGGCGCGGATCCGGCAGATTGATGAGCAGCGCATGCGGGAAGATCTGACTGCGGGCCGCGTTGTGGTCGTCGCGGGATTTCAGGGCATGGATGACCTGGGCAATATCACCACGCTGGGCCGCGGCGGATCAGATACAACGGCGGTGGCACTGGCGGCTGCCCTGAAAGCCGACGAATGCCAGATCTACACCGATGTGGACGGTGTCTACACGACCGATCCACGGGTCGTGGACAGCGCCCGCCGACTCGATCGCATCACCTTCGAGGAAATGATCGAGATGGCCAGTCTGGGCTCAAAGGTGCTCCAGATCCGGGCCGTGGAATTTGCAGGCAAGTACAACGTTCCGCTCAGGGTCCTGTCCAGCTTTGAGGAAGGCGAAGGCACCCTGATTACTCTTGAGGATAACACTGTCATGGAACAACCGGTTGTTTCCGGCATAGCGTTCAATCGCGACGAAGCCAAGCTGACGATTTCAGGCGTGCCTGATACGCCGGGCAGTGCGCTTCGTATACTGAAGCCGATCAGCAGTGCGAACATCGAAGTGGACATGATTGTCCAGAACGTCGGTGCTGATAACCGCACCGACTTTACCTTCACGGTGCATCGGAACGACTTCCGTCGCGCCCAGGAAGTGCTTGAACAGGTGGGAAGGGACCTTGGTGCCCGGGAAGTCAGCGGCGACACGAAAATCGCCAAGGTCAGTATCGTCGGGGTTGGTATGCGCTCCCACGCCGGCGTTGCCACACAGATGTTTGAAGCATTGTCCAATGAGGGAATCAATATTCAGATGATCTCCACCTCCGAAATAAAGATTTCAGTGGTGATCAATGAGAAGTATCTTGAGCTGGCAGTCAGGGCGCTTCACAGTGCCTTTGACCTGCACAAGCCCGAGGGAGAAGCCTGACACGACGGACAACAGGTCGTTCCGTCCAGGCTTTGCTTGAAGAAGGGATGCATTCACCACACGGCTGGCGCTTGCCTCGGCATAGGGGAATGTTCGTCTATGCATGGGTGCGTGGTCCCATTATAAATAAATAACGTAATTACTTAAGTCGGAACAGGTAGCTCTGGACAAAGGGAGTAGAGACATGTTGATTTTGACACGCCGTGTCGGCGAGACCCTCATGGTAGGTGACGAAGTCACCGTGACCGTGTTAGGGGTGAAGGGAAACCAGGTACGGATCGGTGTCAATGCACCGAAAGAAGTCGCCGTTCACCGGGAAGAAATCTATCAGCGTATTCAGAGTGAAAAAACAGACTCTGACGGGCCCGAACCCGGCAACAGCTGAGTCGAGAAAGCAGAGCCGCTCAGGGATCATCCGGGCGGCTTTTTTTATGGCCGAAATCCGGCTGTCCTGCACACGGTCTCCGGCCTCGTCACCGGGGCAACTCATCAGATACAAATCCATGCTCTGGAAGACGACTGACCCGATCGGCCCGGTGCCAGCGGGGTAGCTCCATGGCGGCCCGCATCAACGATTACCCGCGTTGAAAAGAAAAAGCCGGGTCAACCCTATGAAAACAGAAAATTTATGGTAGTATACGCGCCGTTGTCACGGAGAGGTGGGTGAGTGGCTGAAACCAGCTCCCTGCTAAGGAGCCATACGCATTGCGCGTATCGAGGGTTCGAATCCCTCCCTCTCCGCCATTTTCTCTCAATGGGAAAATGACCCGGCTGGCGTAGCGACCAGCCAACAAGCAGATGCGCGGCTGTAGCTCAGCTGGATAGAGTACTCGGCTACGAACCGAGCGGTCGGAGGTTCGAATCCTCCCAGCCGCGCCATTATTTACGAACCTGTTTTGGCAAACCCGAAGATACTGACTTACGCTGGTGTCAGACGGGATTTGAGCCGACAGAGGTTCGACCGAAGCACACACCGTGTGCTGAGTAACGTCGGAATGCAATGAC
>JAWVWU010000202.1:0-4895 GCA_033723595.1 Marinobacter sp.
CGGTCGCGACGGTACGCAGGGCCTCCGAATTGACAACCGGACGACGATCAATAGCGCCAATTTTCTGTATACAGATGATGATCATTCTCTGGCATTGCGGGGGATTACCGGGGCCTTTGCCGTTGACGATCTGCGACTCGACGTGACCCAGGACTGGCGGGGCCGTGACGCATTGGGTCTTACAGTCAGTTCGCTATCCGGTGGATTCAATGTTGGTCGCATAGAAATGGGCGACGCCGGACAGAGTCTGGGGTCCCTGAACGTAAGCTTTCTGTTCCGGGATAGAGTGTTCAACGGGCAGAACTACACCAACGCGGTTTACCTCGAGGGCGGAGGCGCCGAGAACACCGGCCCACAAGGATTAAGGCTTGCCGCCCAGTGGAGTCTCGAGCTTGCTGATTTCAGCTATACCGAGAATGGGAACCGGGTCATTTTCAGCGGTCTCCAATCCTGGGGGCAGGGCGATGTGACTGTTGATGTGACCCGTGCAGGTGTTCAGGGCGGCACGGAATTCTTCGATGGTCTCAGAATCGGTTTCGAGGACATGAAGGCAGGCTACCGTATTAATGGTCTCAAGGTCGGCAGCGATAATGCGCCATTGCAGGGTGGAACCGAACTGTTGCTGGCACTTGGTATCTACCCGGCCTACGACTTCGAAGTGGATGGGCAACTTACCCTCGGTCCAGGTGGGGCGTCTGGCGAGGGTATTACCATCAACTCGGACATCGAGATTCGCAACGGCCATGCCGCGCTGATTGCATCACCCTATGATGAAGGTAGCGGTGACATAGCACAGAAAGGACTCTGGGCCAGCGATCTGAATTACGACATGCATGTCCGGAACATGACACTGGATGTCACCGAAGAAGGCCTCGCGATCATGACCGGCGAGAGCTGGAGTACGATGGACATCGGTAACCTTCGTATCGGGGACAAGAACAGCGGGGGCAGTTTTGGCCGAGTCGTCGTGCAAGGCTTTGAACGGGGCAGCGAGATGGCCATTATGCCGGGCGGTGCAGGCGATGTCTGTGTTGGCGGGTCCGGGAGTGATGTGACGACCTGCTCCGCCTCCGGTGGCAGTTGGGAGAGGCGCGGCGACGAGGGCATCACGATCAGGCTCAGGCAGGTATTCGCCCGGGCGGCCAACGAGTCTCGCAGGAACGCGCTGACGTGGGAAACCAACCGGCAGGTAGACGCCGCCGGCAACCCGATCAATGGCACCGGCACCCAATTGGTGCTGAACGATATCCATACCAGTGATGGCGGCGACTTCGACGGCGATGGAGTGGAGGACAATTCATTCGGCATCCAGACAGACATTGCGGTGGATGTTTACCAGACCCGGGTTGTGAAAAAAGCGGATGGTGCTGACTCAGAGGGCATCGTCGGTCTCAGGGGCGATGAAAAAATCATGGATTCGAGCGCCGCAGCCGGCTATCGGTATGTGTCGTCACCGACCGCAACAGACCGACAGAACCGGCCGCTCGGTTTCGCCGTTGAAGCCCGGTCACGATTCAAGGAGCTGTCGGTCAATAATGTGGACCTGGTTCATCCGGTTGGTGGCGCCCAGACTGCGATATACGGAATCAAACTTCAGAATTTCGACATCAAGGCCAACTTGACCGCTACGCCCATCCAGTGACCTGCAGTAGGTAACCGTTGGGCGGATGCGGTCGCCTGTCGTCGGTTTGTAACAGTTATCGGGTTACACCTTATTCGGGTTTTGTTTTTTCTGTCATGCTGTTGTTTAATCCGGGCCAGTCTTTACCGGAACCTTCAGTCAGGCAGCACGCTATGAAAAGCAATGTTCTCATCAAATTACTGGCAAGTGGCGAGGTCCAGTCCGGATCGAACCTGGCGGCAGCTCTGGGGGTCAGCCGGACGGCGGTCTGGAAGCAGATCCGGCGCGCGATCGATCGCGGTTACCCGATCGAAACCGTGCGAGGCAAAGGGTATCGGCTGGTTGGTCATGTTGACCTGCTTGATCGTGACGATCTTCTGGCTGGTCTACCGGACCCAGTTCTGGGACGGGTTTCGGTGCAGGTTCTCGACTCCGTGGATTCGACCAATGCCGAGGTCAGTCGCCGGTTTGCGGCGGGCGAGACAGCCATCCTTGTCAGCCTGGCGGATGCCCAAACCGCCGGGCGGGGACGGCGTGGCCGTAACTGGCAGAGCCCGCAAGGCGAAAACCTGTATCTCAGTCTCGGGCTCTCGCTACCTGGCGGGTTCTCGGCTCTCGACGGCTTCAGTCTGGTTGTCGGCGTGGCCGCCGTCGAAACATTATCAGCCCTGGGCGTTCAGGACCTGAGTCTGAAATGGCCCAATGACATTCTTCATCGCGGTCATAAACTCGGCGGCATACTGATTGAGCTGCAGGGCGAATTGGAGAGCGTCGCCCGTATTGTGGCGGGGGTTGGTCTGAACGTCCACATGACTGACGCTGTCGGTGTCGGTCAGGACTGGACTAGCCTGACGCTTATCGATCCCGTGACTTCCTGGCAGCGCAGCCGGATCGGATCTGCGCTTGTATCGTCCATCATTTCCGCGTTTGACGAGTTTGCGAAATGCGGATTCGAGGTGTTCCGGCAGCGCTGGCAACGATGGGATGCGTTCGAGGGTAAACCTCTGAGAACTCTACAGGGCGATTATCAGGGCGTTGGCCGGGGGATCGATGCGTCGGGTAACTATCTAATCGAAACGACCTCCGGGATCCAGTGTGTCCGGGCCGGTGAAATCAGTTTCAGGGTTGTATCATGAAACTGTTGATTGATGCCGGTAATTCGCGGGCAAAGTGGGAGGTTGTGGATGGGGGCGCGACTGTGGCCGCCGGCAGCGGGCAACTGATTGATGAGTCACTCTTTGATCCGGCGCAGGCATACGCCGCCGGCTTGAGAGCCATTGCCATATCCATTGTTGCCGCAGAAGAAGCCCAGCACCGCCTTGTCACGCGACTGTCTGAATGGACATCGGCGCCGGTCAGGATCTATCCCGCCGAGCCGGAGCGCAACGGCCTTCGATGTGGCTACGCCAATACCCGGTCCATGGGGGCCGACCGTTGGCACGCTATGTACGCAGCCTGGTGTCGGTATCGCGGATCACTGGCCGTGGTCGATGCCGGCAGTGCGCTGACCATCGATTTCGTGGCTGCCAGCGGAGACCACCTCGGTGGTTACATACTCCCGGGCCGCGCCATGATGCTGAGAAGTCTCAGTCAGGATGCCGCGCGAATACGCTTCGATGACCGCGGGCTGTCCGGCAGTCAGCCTGGCAAATCGACCGATGAGTGCGTTCAGCATGGACAGCACTGGGCCTGGCAGGCGCTGGCCAGTCAGCTTGCAAGGGACTGCGCCCGTCTTGGCATCGACCGTGTGTTTCTGACCGGAGGCGATGCCGGGCGTCTTGCCGCGGCCGGCTTGCAGGCCGAGCAGGTTCCGAGGCTGGTCATCGAGGGCATCGCGCGGATAGATGACGAGTCAGAGCGATGAAATGGGCCGTATTCTGCCTGGTGCTGGTCAATGTTGTGTTCGGTTTGTGGGTTGGCAGCCTGACCGATCATTCGTGGCCCAGCGAGGCCGCCCATGGACGCCTGCCGCGAGTGGCGCCTATTGAAATTGTCGGTTCCGGGGTGCCGGATCCGGCACCGGGCGGGGAGGCTGCTACGACGTCGGATCAGCAAAGCCCGCCCGAGGTGTCTGCCGGGCGTGATCAGGGCGCAGAAAAGTCGGCCGGTTCCTGCCTGATTGTGGGCTGGTTTGACTCTTCCGATGCCGCACGAGCCGCCGCAAAAGCCGCCAGCGGCATTCCAGACAGCGCCATCGTGCGCTCTGAAACGCGCCCGGCAACGCCCTATCACTGGGTTATACTGCCGCCGGCAGCTTCCCGTGAAGCTGCACTGAAGCGCCTGGCAGACATCCAGCAGCGTGGCATCGACTCCTATCTGATCACCGAAGGCGTTCATGCAAACGGAATTTCCCTGGGTCTGTTTGAATCGCTCGAAGCAGCCGAGGCGGTGCTGAGCCGAAGTCAGTCACAAGGATTGGAAGCAACACTGGCTACGTTCCCCCGAAATCATATAAGATACGCCCTCGTTTTTTCGGCGCAGTCCAGCGACCTGGGTGGGCCATTGAGTCAAACCCGCAAGGAGCTGGAAAAACGTTTCGGGTCGGTGACTTTCGGACGCTGTGAAGGTGTTGCAACCACTCAGAAAAATCCGTAGTATACCGCCCTCGCTGAAGAGGCGATTGTGGGCTGGCGTAGCTCAGTTGGTAGAGCAGCTGACTTGTAATCAGCAGGTCGGGGGTTCGATTCCGTCCGCCAGCTCCACTTTTTGTTTTTAGGCAGGCCAGTTTGTAGGCGGCTTGCTTTGGAGGGGTTCCCGAGTGGCCAAAGGGATCAGACTGTAAATCTGACGCGAAAGCTTCGCAGGTTCGAATCCTGCCCCCTCCACCACTTATTGCTCGCGGGCATCGTATAGTGGCTATTACCTCAGCCTTCCAAGCTGATGACGCGGGTTCGATTCCCGCTGCCCGCTCCAGATTTGATAACAGTGTCAACGCTCATGTAGCTCAGTCGGTAGAGCACATCCTTGGTAAGGATGAGGTCACCGGTTCAATTCCGGTCATGAGCTCCATTATTTGTCCGGTCAACGTGTCGGTTATCGGTTGATTAGGGAGATTGGTCGAATGTCTAAAGCAAAATTTGAACGTAATAAGCCGCACTTGAACGTGGGCACGATTGGCCACGTTGACCATGGCAAGACCACGCTGACCGCGGCGCTGACGCGCGTGTGTCACGAAGTGTGGGGTACGGGTGAGTCACGTGCATTCGATCAGATCGATAACGCACCGGAAGAGAAAGCGCGTGGTATCACCATTGCGACGTCTCACGTTGAGTAC
>JAWVWU010000203.1:0-4879 GCA_033723595.1 Marinobacter sp.
ATTTCGGTGCTCAGTTTCTGGCGAAACAGCGCGGTTGGCGACAGCGCGTAGTCCAGCTGGCCGCCCAGTCGTCCGATGGCCTCGTCCTCGGTGCGCTGACCGTTCTCGTCGGGTTCTTCAAGGCGGTTGTACCGGTAACCGGCACCCACTGTCAGATCAAGAAACGAGCGCTTACCCCGTTGCCAGACCCGGTTACCGTAACCGGTCGTCAACGAGGAACGGTAGTCATAACCGGAAAAACGCTCGGCGTCGTAAGCACCGCGCAGGAACCAGAACTGGCGCTCAGCGAATTTGTAATCGGTCTCGCCAGTGGCACTGTAGCGTTCGGCGGTCGCGTTACCGTCGGTGCTGGAATACAGGGACCGTAACTCGCCCTTGTTACGCCACTTTTCAACTTCGTGGGTCAGGCCGAGCCGGCCATTGAGATTGGTCTGGTCGGTGTTTCCCGACGTTATCAGCAAGCCCAGTTCGGCTTCGCCTTTCCAGTCATCCCCGGCAGCGACCACATTGGTGGCCGCCAGAGTCAGCGCGGTGCAGGCGATCGCAGATCGAACCCTCATAGTCTCTCCTTGGTCATGGTCGAAAATTCGGCACGCTGTTTATGCTACGGATGACGCGTACCGACCGACCATTACCATCGCCACGAGAGACCTGACGATTTTTTAAGAAACACAAGCCATCGGTGCCGGCTGTTCACAGCAGGCAACTGCATCCTAGCGGCGCTCCCCCGCCAGGCTGCGGGCCGCCTGCTCGGCGCGGGCCGACTGTTTGGCACGCTTGCGGGCTGCAATTGCCCGCGCGGCGTCGCCACCGACGTGTTCCTCGCCGCGTTGACGGGCCAGCTGCATTTGCCGCTCCCGCTCGGCGAATCGGGCCTTCTGTTCATCCGTGAGGGTATCGTGGCATTGATGACAGCTGACCCCCTGCTGGTACTCCGGCCGCTGCTTGTCTGCCTCGGTAATCGGCCGCCGACAGGCGTGACACTGGTCGTAGTCACCGCGCTCGAGACGGTGATTGACCGTAACCCGGTCATCGAACACAAAGCATTCGCCGCGCCACAGGCTGTCGCTCTCGGGCACCTCCTCAAGGTATTTGAGGATGCCGCCCTGCAGATGGTAAACCTCGTCGAACCCCTGCTCCTTCAGGTAGGCCGTGGATTTTTCGCAGCGAATGCCGCCGGTGCAGAACATAGCGACCTTGCGATGCTTCGAGGGGTCCAGATGTTCCTGCACATAGGCCGGAAACTCCCGGAAGGTATCGGTCTGCGGGTTGATCGCATTCTGGAAGGTACCGATCTCCACCTCGTACTGGTTGCGGGTATCAATGAGCAATACCTCCGGGTCGGAAATCAGAGCGTTCCAGTCCTCCGGCTTCACGTAGGTGCCCACGCTGCGACGCGGATCAATGCCCTCGACGCCAAGAGTGACGATCTCTTTCTTCAGTTTGACCTTGGTGCGCTTGAACGGCTGAATGTCGACCAGCGACTCCTTGTAGTCGATACCGGTGAATCGCTCGTCCTGGCCCAGCCAGTGCTTGATGGCCTCGACGCCTTCACGACTGCCGGCAATGGTGCCATTGATGCCCTCGCGGGCGAGTAACAGTGTGCCGCGGACCTGCTGATTTTCCATCAGTGTCAGCAGCGGCTGTCGAAGGGTCTTGAAGTCGTTGAGCACGGCGAACTTGTACAGCGCGCAGACAACAATGGTGTCGCTCATGGGGCGGTCTCCTGCGGGTCGGATCGTAAATCCGGAGCATGATGTATGTGGCCGCGCGTCGCGGCGGCGCTGATTTTAACCAAACCAGCGCCGGGAATGAAGTATGGGCGCCGGGTCCGGCTTAACGGGCCTGCTCGATCAGGCGAATGCCATCCTTCTCGATGACAATGAGGTGTTTCTTGTAGAGCGCACCTATGGCCTGCTTGAAGACGCTTTTGCTGACATTGAAGGCCTTGTAGATAGCGTCGGGTGGACTCTTGTCAGTCAGCGGCAGATAACCCTCGTTCCGGCGCAGGGCATCAAGTACGGACTCGGCAAAGTCGCTGACCTTGCCATACCCGGGCTCGTAAAGGCTCAGCTCGACCTTGCCATCCGGGCGGATCCGCTGGATATAACCCGGCAGGCGCTGGCCCTTGCGGACCGGCTTGAACAACTGGTCCTGATACAGCAATCCCCAGAACTCATGGTTGATAATGGCCTTGGTGCCGAGGTCGGTTCGGTCGGCAATCAACAGACTGACCTCCTGTCGCTCACTCAGCCCCTGGGCCCGATCCTTGATGAAGCGGTTCAGTTTGGTGGTCGCAGCCAGCCGCCCGGTGTTGTCTTCATAGACATACACCAGGTACGACTGCCCGACCTGCATCGGAACCCGCTGCTCGGAGAAGGGCACAAACAGATCCTTGGCCAGCCCCCAGTCCAGAAACGCGCCCACCTCCGATACCGACACCACCTTCAGCCAGGCGCATTCGTTGACCTGGGCCTTGGGCGTTTCAGTGGTGGCAATCGGACGATCCTCGGAGTCCAGCGACACGAATACCATGACCAGGTCGCCGGGCTTGCAGCCAACCGGCACAAAGCGCGCCGGTAACAGCAGCTCGCCCATCGACCCGGCATCCAGACGGGCACCGATCTCCTCCAGGCGCGTCACCTTGAGACGCGCAAAACGACCAACGTCAACACTCATCACTTTTCCCCCTGGCTTGGCTGGATTCATCGCTCGGGCCCGACATCAACGTGCTCCGCCGGGCGCCGGGCGTTTGCCGGGGTTGGGGCCCCGACGACGGGCAGGCGCGGGTTTGCCGGCGGACCCGCCCGGCTTTTTCGCCGGGGCCTTGCCGCCCGTACCGGGTTTGCCTTTTGACTTGCCTCCGGTTTTACCGACCGGGCGGGCTGACCGCTTGGGCTTCTTCGGCTTTTTGGGCTTTTTCGGTTTGGCTGTCGGCTCGGGCGATACCGGCACGTCGTGTTCCGGCTCAAAGCCGTTTATGGTGTCGCGGGCAATACGACGCTTTAACAGGCGCTCAATGGCGCGCAGCTCAACCACTTCGTCGTGGCTGACCAGCGACACCGCCCGACCCTTGGCACCAGCACGACCGGTGCGGCCGATTCGGTGCACGTAGTCCTCCGCCACTTTGGGCAGGTCCAGGTTCACCACCAGCGGCAGACTGTCGATGTCCAGCCCGCGGGCAGCCACGTCCGTGGCCACCAGGATACCGATCTTGCCGGACTTGAAGTCCTCCAGTGCCCGGTTGCGCATGGCCTGGGTGCGATCGCCGTGAATGGCAGTACAGCGGATACCGTCGTTGTAGAGATCGCGCACCAGGCGGTCGGCGCCCTTCTTGGTCTTGACGAAGACCAGGGCCTGGGACCAGCCTTTGCTGCGTATCAGGTAACTGAGCAGTTCCCCTTTACGCTTCTTGTCCACCGGGTGCAGGTTGTGCTGCACGGTACTGGCCGCCAGTTGCTTGGGGCTGACGTCCACTTCCAGTGGCTGGGCCATGAAACCCCGGGCCAGTTGCCGGATCTCCGGCGACAGGGTGGCCGAGAACAACAGATTCTGACGGGTCGCCGGCAGCAGCTCCAGAATCTTTCGGATATCGGTGATGAAGCCCAGGTCGAGCATCCGGTCTGCTTCGTCCAGCACCAGAACTTCCAGTTGGTCAAAGCCCACCGCGTTCTGCCGGAACAGGTCGAGAAGCCGGCCGGGTGTTGCCACCAGCACATCGGCACCCTTGCGCAGCTTCATCATCTGCGGATTGATCCGCACGCCGCCGTAGACCACTTCGGTGCGCAGGGCCAGCTGACTGCCGTAGAGCGCCAGATTGCTGCCCACCTGCGCCGCCAGCTCTCGGGTGGGCGTCAGCACGAGCGCCCGCACACGATTACTGGCCACCGGCTCGCCGGCCGCCAGACGCTGCAAGAGCGGCAGACCAAAGGCGGCCGTTTTGCCGGTGCCGGTCTGGGCGGCCGCCAGCATGTCGCGCCCGGCAAGAATCCCGGGTATGGCTTGCTGCTGGATCGGGGACGGCTGATCGTAACCGCGTTCGGCCAGGGCCTGGAGCAGGGCTTCGGATAACTGGAGACTGGCAAACGACATGGTGCAATCCTGAAAAAGGCGGAACGACCGCCGGCGTTTAACCGCCGCGGTCTGGATGTGCGGATTATACGGGCTTTAGCGCGGGGACGGGGGACTGATTGGCCGGCTATTCGGTAACTGCTGACAGTTCACGGTTCACGACCCCGGACAACTGGGGCCAGCCCGGCCGGGTCAGCCGGATGTTGTTCACCATGACCGTCGGCGTGCTGCTGACTTTCATGCGCACGGCCGCGTTCCGGCTTTGCAGGATGGCTTCCCGGTGCAGCTCCGTCGTCATGCACTGGCGAAACCGACGCTCGTCCAGATCCATGGAACGGGCATAGCCGCTGAAGATCTCCAGCGGTGCACCCGACTCGCTCCAGTCGGCCTGATTGGCGAACAGGCGCTCCTGCATGGGCCAGTACTTGCCCTGGTCACCCGCGCAGCGGGCCGCTTCGGCGGCCGGCATCGCATTGGCGTGCTGGTCCAGAGGCAGATCGAAATACACAAAGCGGACCTGCCCGGCTGCCACGAAATCCGCACGCAGGCGCTCACTGGCGGCGGAAAAACGACCACAGGCCGGGCACTGGTAGTCGGCAAACTCGCGCACGACCACCGGCGCCGACTCATTGCCAATGCTGACGCCGTATTGGTCCAGCTCGGCGGGAAACGGCTTCGCATCGGCCGCCGCGACTGGCAGGGTATTCGCATCGGGCGCTGGCAGGCGGGTCACATAGAACACACCGCCAATCACCGCGAGGATAACCACAATAACGCTGATAACCAGCCAGGGTTTGCCCTGTGCATG
>JAWVWU010000204.1:0-4869 GCA_033723595.1 Marinobacter sp.
CGTGCCAGTCAAAGGCCATCGCCGGTCTCGGTGCGAGCAGCGGGGCAATCGCCAGAATCGTCACCAACAGTGCGCCCCGACGCCAGCACAACAGCACCAGTGGAGCAACCAGCCAGAGCAGCCAGTAGCCGTCGTCCTGCCAGCGCTCCACCGTCAGTTTGTCATCGGTATCCTGCCAGTCGTTGCTGTCACGCGCCCGTAGTTTGAGTGCTTCGATGTCGGCGTCGGTCAGGGTCAGTTTGTGGCTGGTGCCGCCGTTGCGGGCGGCCAGGTCTGCCAGGCCGTCCGGATCTGCCTTGGCCATCACAATGTTGCCGTTATCGCGGATGAATCCGCGTTTGGGAATTGGCATGGGGCCGCCGGCGGCGGTGCCAACGACCAGCGTCTTGAGCGGATAGGAACTGTCCCTGAGCACGTCGCTGATGTCGTCCCTGCGCTGTTTGGGAACGGCATCACTGATCAGAACGATCTGGCCCTTGCCGGGCGCGCCCTGATCAAGCAGGGCCCGAGCTTTTTTGATGCCCAGGTCGGCGCGATTGCCGGAGGCCGGCATAATCAGCGGGTCGAGCACGCCGAGCAGGGTTTCAATCGTACGGCGATCATCGGTGAGCGGGGTGACGACGTGGGCGTCACCGGCATACACCACCAGCCCGGTGAAGCTGCCGTCACGGGCCTTCAGCAGGTCCCGGATTTTGCGTTTGGCAAGGGTCAGGCGGTCCGGCTCCACGTCCGTTGCCAGCATGGACAGCGACAGGTCGAGCACAATCACCAGACTGTCGTTCTGATGCTCCAGCGGGGTGGGTGCTTTGCGCCAGGTCGGTCCGGACAGCGCGACGCTGAGTATGACCAGGGTCAGCATCAGCCATGGCAGCGGGGAGCGGGACTGGCCGGAGCTCGTCCCGGTCCGGCTCAGCAACGGATTCAGCAGCGCCGGCGGCATCACGCGCGACCAACCACTCAGGCCGCGCTGGGTGCGTCTGACAAGCATGGGCAGAAGCGGCGCTAACAGCAGTAACAGCAGCCACAGTGGCCGCAGCAGATGAACGTCAGACATCGACCGTCTCCCGTGGCCGGAAGGTTCGCCATTTCAACAGCTGTAGCAGCAGCCAGAGTGCCAGGGCGATACCGGCTGGCCAGAAATAGAGTTCCGTGACCGGGCGGTATCGCTTGCCCTGGAGTTCAATGGGTTCGAGCTGATTGATGGTGTCATAGACCGACTGTAGCTGCGTCAGATTCCGGGCCCGAAAGTATTCACCACCGGTGTCGCTGGCGATGCGTTTCAGGAGGTCTTCGTCCAGATCCCGGGAGGGATTGACCCGGCGTGAGCCCAGAAAGCCCTGCTTGATCATCGATTCCGCACCAATACCGATGGTGTAAATCCGGACACCGGCTGCCTTGGCAATGTCCGCGGCTTTGTCAGGCGTGACTTCACCCGCAGTGTTGGCGCCGTCGGTCAGTAATATGACCACGCGCTGGTCCTGTGGACGATCGCGCAGTCGCTTGACCGCCAGACCAATCGCATCGCCGATCGCGGTGGCCCGTCCGGCCATACCGATATCAGCTTCCTGCATCAGCACGCCAATGGTTTTGCGGTCGAAGGACAGCGGAGCCTGTATGTAGGGCTGGGTGCCGAACAGGAGCAAGCCGAGCCGATCACCCTTGCGTTGTTCAATGAAGGTCCGCAGCACCGATTTTACCGCCGCCAGACGGGTGACGCCCTGTTGATTGAGCACCATATCCTGCTCTTCCATGCTCGGGGAGATGTCGACGGCCAGCAACAGGTCACGGCCGGTGACCGGCATCTGAACCGTCTCGCCAACCTGTTGCGGTCGTGCCAGGGCGACGACCAGCGCGATCCAGGCCAGCAACAGCAGCAGCTTCTGCCACAGTGGGCTGGCATCCCCGGCGCGGCCAACACCCGGCAGATTCTGCAACCAGTGGGCGACGGGGATGACCGGTGCCTCCACCGGTGTCTGCTGACGACGGAAACGCCGGATCAGCAGCGGCAGCACGGCCAGCAGGAGTATCCAGGGATAGGCCAGCGTCAGCATCGTTGCCCCCGTAGCCAGATCCTCACCGCTTGTCGCGCCTGCTCAGGAGACAGCTCGGCCTCGCGGCGCCAGCTGCTTTGCACCAGTTGCCGGAACGTCTGCTCGTGATCCGCTCCCTGGCCGGGGCAGGTCTGAACCAGGAACCCGATCCAGCGTTCGCCACTCAGGCTCTCAGGATGCTGGTCGGGATAGCGCGCGCGCGCAGCGCGCTTGATCAACTGATTCAGCTCGACCAGCTGTTGCTGGTCGGCGAGCTGGCTGAAACCGGTCAGATCGAGTTCCCGCAGTGCCTGACGTAACCAGCGGTTTCGCCGACGCCGGCGCAGTACCAGCATGACTGCGCCAGCCACCAGCACCAAGGCCACCAGCGCCACCAGCCACCAGCCCGGAGCGGGCGGCCAGAAGCCGCCGGGTTGAGGCAAATGGATGTCATGCAGAGCACTGAGCGGGTCTTTTTCCATAGGGCCTTCCGATTATCCGATCCGGCCGCGGGGACCCAGAATGCCGCGCAGGCTCTGGGCCGGATCATCGCCGGTGATGACTGGAAACGCAGCGACCTGGGCGGTTTTGAAACAGCGCTTGATGGTGTCCTCGTGCTCACGGACTTTCGCGGCGAACGCCCTCTGGAACCGCCGGTCGGAGCCGTTAAACCAGACCGGGCCGTCGGGACCCGCAACGGCAAAGCGGCCCTGGCTGGGCAGGGACTGTTCCAGCGGATCCACAACCCGGAGTGCGGTGACGGTGTTGTGGCGGGCGAGGGCGCCGAGCAGGCCGCTGGTTTCGTCGCTGACGCCCAGGAAATCGCTGATGACGAATATGCGGCTGCCGGTATGGGCCACGCGCCGGGCTTCCTGAAGGGCGCCGTCCAGATCAACCGATGCGGGTGGTCCTGAGCCCGTGTCCTTTCCGGCGGTCTGTTGAAGTGTGTCCGGACCGTGCTGAAACTGGGCAAGGGTGTCCAGCAGGCGCAAGACCGATTTTTTGCGGCGCGCCGGGCGGATGACCACGATACCCTGCTCGGAAAAGACAATGCCGCCAATCTGATCACCGGCCCATAGCCCGAGCCAGGCGATGAGCGCGGCGAGCTGGGCGCAGCGCACCTGTTTATAGGCGCCCTGACTGCCGAAAAAGAGGGTCCGGTTAAAATCGCAGATCAGCAACACCGGGCGTTCCCGTTCTTCCTCATACAGTTTGGTGTGTGGAGTCTGCCGGCGGGCTGTAACGCGCCAGTCGATGCTGCGTATGTCGTCACCTGGCTGATACTGCCTCACTTCGGCGAATGCCATGCCGCGCCCGCGGCGGGGCGATGCCTGCAAGCCCGACTGACGGGTACGCACCTGCTGCGCGCCGGGCAGACGAAGCGCCCGGGCGTCGGCCTGAAGTCGGATCAGTCCGGGTAGATCGATGCAGATCGGAGTGTCCGGTAATGCGGTCATGAACAGTTCACGTCAGGCGGTAACAGGAACGCAGTCAATCAGGCGCTGGATCACCCGGTCGGGCGTCATGCCCTCGGCTTCGGCCTCGAAGGTCAACAGCAGCCGATGCCGGAGGACGTCGAATACCATGGTGCGTATATCGTCGGGACTGACAAAATCACGGCCGTCCAGCCAAGCCAGCGCTCGTGAACAGCGGTCCAGGGCGATGGTGCCACGGGGACTGGCACCGAAGGCGGTCCAGCGCCCCAGTTCGGGGTCCAGACTACCGGGTTCGCGGCTGGCCAGCACCAGCGCCAGCAGGTAGTCCTCGACCGGTTCGGCCATGTAGATTTCACTGATTGCCTGGCGGGCTTCAAACACCTGGTCGGCGGTGATCCTGACAGCCGCCTCAGGGACCCCCTGTCGATAGTCGTTGCGCGCCAGGTGGAGAATGTCCCGCTCCGCGCCTGCGCTTGGGTAGCCGATGTTCACATGCATCAGAAAGCGATCAAGCTGGGCTTCCGGCAGCGGGTAGGTGCCTTCCTGCTCGATCGGGTTCTGGGTGGCCATCACCATGAACAGCCGGTCCAGGGCGAAGGTTCGCATCCCGACGCTGACCTGGCGCTCGCCCATCGCCTCCAGTAGGGCCGACTGGACTTTGGCGGGCGCCCGGTTGATCTCGTCAGCCAGCACCAGATTGTGGAAGATGGGGCCTTTCTGGAATTCGAATTCACCGGTTTCCGGGCGATAGATTTCACTGCCGGTTACGTCCGATGGTAGTAGATCGGGGGTGAACTGGATACGGTGAAAATCCCCTTCGAGGTGATCGCCAAGTGCTTTGATTGCGGTTGTTTTGGCGAGTCCCGGGGCCCCTTCGACCAACAGGTGGCCATCCGCCAGCAGGGCAATAAGTAAACGTTCAACCAGTTTTTCCTGACCAATTATCCGTTTCGCTAACTGAGCTTTAAGCTCACCAAACGTATGCTGTAAAGACATTGGCGGATACCGCTCCTGAATGGACTGTGGTTGTGTAAAAGGACGGCAACAGTTTTTGTCCCCGGGACGCAAAAATCAAGGGTTTGACTATGCTTGGGTAACAGAGCCGGAATTTAGCGGCGCCAATGACGTTACCAAAGGAGGCTGAAGGGCTTGTGGCGACACGGACGACACAATGGAGCCCTTGCTTGATTACGATTCGTTCACAAAATGAGGTCACTTATGAATGCGCTGACCGTAGCCAGCAAAGACCAGTTCTTTGACCAGCTGGCGGATGCTTTTGGCCAGAAGATCGAGAAGACAGAAGCCCGGAAAATCAGCGATTTCGCGGTTCAGTATTTTACGCACCTGCCCCTGGATGAGTTACTGAGCCGGCGGTTCTCGGATGTGTACGGTTCAACGATCGC
>JAWVWU010000205.1:0-4864 GCA_033723595.1 Marinobacter sp.
AGGGCAGGACGACGACCTGGCGCACCTGGCCGCTGACCTGCCGGCGAGACTGCAACGCACCTCACGCCTGGGCATGCGGCTGTTCAATGAGCTTAGTCAGTTTCTGGTCGAGCCGGCGGACACGGAGTCCAGTCTGACCGGTCCGTTGCTCGGACGACGGCTCTGCCGTTGGTCCGCGCCGCTGGACCTGGCCGATTTCCGCGAAGCCGCGCACCGTCTGGGCAGCACCATCAACGACGTACTGCTGGCCAGCGTGACCGGGGCGATCCGTGACCACCTCCGGGTCACGGGGGCAGCGCTGGACGATGCCAGCGTCCATGCTGCCATTCCGGTGGATATTCGGCACCGCCTGCCGGACTCACTGCAGCCGGTACCCGGTGTGCTGGGCAACTATTTCGGCACGGTATTTGTGCCGCTGCCGGTGGATGGCGACTCGTCGCTTGAACATCTTTACCGGGTCAAACACGAAACCCGACGGCTCAAGAAGAGCTGGCAGCCGGGGATTGCCTGGGGGCTGACCGGTTCGGCCTGCCTGTTACCTTCGAATGTGCGAGAAACCCTGCGCGACCTGATGTGCGGCAAAGCCAGCGCCGTGGTGTCGAATGTGCCCGGAACCCGGGATGTTCGCTATCTGGCCGGCTGCCGGATTCGCGAGCAGATGTGCTGGGTGCCCCAGGCCGGCAGCATTGGGCTGGGTATCAGCATCGTCAGCTACGCCGGCCAGGTGCAGTTCGGGGTGGTGGCGGATGAGGCAATCCTGCCCGAGCCCGAGCAGTTCCTGAACCGCTGCCTGGCGGCGCTGAAGCACTACCTTCCGGACTGATCCCGCGTCCTGAACCCTCCCGTTCCGCCGGCAACCCGGCGTGGCTCTAGCACTAAAGTGCTGCCCTGTTATTCCGGTCGTTCCGCAATCAGCCCCCTGTTCGCCATTCCGAATAATGAAAACAGATGGTTAGAGCGATTTGGGTGGCCCGATCAAAAGCACTGAAGTCGCATTGGCGCCACGACCAAAAGCCGTACAATCAGGGAAACATGGCCGTAAAGCGGATCAGTATTCATGAAGCCTGTGACCACATTGCCAGCCGTAACGGTGGCGAGTTCCAATGTGCGGGACCCCATTCTGGCAGCGACGAACCTGGCCAGTCAGCTCAGCCATGAGCATCTGGGCTGTGTGCTGTTTTTCTGCTCCGCGGAATTCGACCTGGGACGACTGGGTATCGCCCTGGAGCATGTGTTTTCAGGGGTGCGGGTGTGCGGCTGCACGTCGGCCGGTGAAATCACGCCGCAAGGCTACGACCGGGGCTGCATCACCGCCATCGGCTTTGATCGCCGCTACTTTGCCATCGACTGCGGCCTGATCAGTGAGCTCGATCACTTTACCCTGCACGATGCCCAGGGACTGATTGACGGCCTCCTGAGCACTTGCCGGGATGCCAGGCTTGCGCCGGTCAAGGGCAACACGTTCGCGATCACCCTGCTCGACGGGTTATCGAGTCGGGAAGAGCTCGTGCTGGCTACCCTGAATTCCGCCCTGGGGGCCATTCCACATTTCGGTGGTTCGGCCGGTGATGACGAACGCCTGGCGAATACCCATGTGTTTTTCGACGGTGCGTTCCACACCCGGGCGGCCACCGTGCTGCTGGTGAATACGCCGCTGGACTTTCGGGTATTCTCCACCCACCACATGGTGGAGATGCAAACCAAGCTGGTGGTCACAGCGGCTGACAGCAACAGTCGTACAGTGCACGAATTGAATGCCGAGCCGGCGGCAGACGCCTATGCCCGGGCTGTCGGGGTGACCTTTGAGGAACTTGACCGCAAGATTTTCGCGCTACGACCCATGGCGGTTCGCATCGGTGATCAATACTTTCTGCGCTCCGTGCAGAGAGTCAATGCCGATCGCAGCCTGACCTTCTACTGCGCCGTCGAGACCGGCATCGTGATGACGGCGATGCACCCGGGACCTTTGCTAGACAATCTGCGAGCCGAGCTGCAAAAGGCCGAAGCCGTGGTCGGTCCGCCCCTGCTGACCATTGGCTGTGACTGTTTTCTACGACGCCTGGAGGCAGAATTGACCGGCGTGGTGGACGAAACCTCGGACCTGCTGCGCGAGCATCGTGTCATCGGGTTCAATACCTACGGAGAGCAGTTTGAAGGGATGCACATCAACCAGACATTTACGGGGGTGGTGATTGGCCAACCTGACGACGGCTCACGTTCACACTCACACTGAGTTGTCCCACCCGGAGCCGGACCAACGGGACCGGCGCATCGCGGAGCTGGAGGCTGAGAATGAGCGCCTGCGGCGGATTCGTGACGCCCTGATCACCCGCGTGGAGAGCAGTACGGCCGTCAAGCCCGAGCCTTATGCCGCGTTCGAGCACTCGGTGATTCTCGCCGAGCAGGTGCGAGAGCGGACCGAGGCGCTGAATGTTGCCATGGCCGAGCTCAAAGCCAGCAACAAGGCGCTGAACCGGGCCCGCGATGAGGCCGAAACCACCCGTCAGCGACTGATCGATGCGATCGAGAGCATCGCGGATGGTTTTGTCCTGTTTGATCACCAGCATCGCCTGATCCAGACCAACAGCCGCTTCCGCAGCTATTGGCCAAAAACCATGGATGATATCGATCCCGGCACGTCGATCGCCGACGTCAAGGCGCTGGCGCTGTCCTCCGGGCTGATTGTCGAGGAGCACAACGACCCGGACGCCGAGGGGTCGGTGTTCCTGCTGTCCAACGGCCGTTGGGTACAGATGACCGAGCGGCCGACGCGTGAAGGCGGCCTGGTGGTGATCTACTCGGACATCACCGACATCAAGAAAACTGAAACCGCGCGCCGGGAAGAAGCGCTGGCGGAGAAGACCCGGCTGCTGCAGTCGACGGTGGACAACCTGTCTCAGGGTGTTGTGCTGGTCAATCAGGCGGGTTATCCGGAAATCTGGAACGACCGCTTCCTGTCGCTGTCCGGTCTGTCGGCTGAGCAGGTTGACGTGGAGCATCAGTTTACCGAGCTGATGGCCGTGTCCAACGTGCCGCTACTGGCACCGGGTATCAGCGGGGCTGACAGCCAGTCACTGGAGCTGGTACATCGTCAGTCGGACGGTACGGTCGTCGAGATCAAGACCCATCCGATGCCCGATGGCGGGTATGTGAACACCTACACCGACATCACCGAGCGCGACCGCTACGCCGAAACGCTCAAGGAAAGCGAGCGCTGGATTCGCGTGGTCACCGACCATGTGCCGGCGCTGATCGCCTATGTGGGCGCCGATCTTACGGTGCAGTTCTGCAACAAGGTCTATGAACGCTGGTACAGCGCCGATCACCAGCCGCTGCTGGGCCGCGCGCTGGCTGACATTCATCCGCCCGGGCTGTACCGACGTTTGTTGCCCCGCATGGAGGAAGTGCTGGCCGGCCAGAGCGTGACGTTCGAGTTCGAGGAGGCGAACGCCCGGGGCGAACAGCGCTATATGCTGCGCTCCTACGTGCCCAACCTCGATGCCCAGGGCGCCGTGACCGGGTTTTTCGTGATGATTCGTGATATCACCGACCGCCGACGTACCGCGCTGGCGTTGCAACAGGCGTACGATAACCTTGAGCGGCGGGTCAAGGAGCGCACCGCAGCACTGACGACGCTGAACAACCAGTTGCGTGACGAGATCACCGAGCGGGCAGCCGTGGAATCGCGGATGCGGGACGCCAAGCAGGAGGCCGAGCACGCCAATCTCTCGAAAACCAAGTTCCTGGCGGCGGTGAGCCATGACCTGTTGCAGCCGCTGAATGCAGCCCGTCTGTTCACCAGTGCCTTGCTGGAGCACTCGTTCGGATCACGGGCAGAAAGCCTGGTGCGTTCGGTGAGTACCTCGTTGGACGATGTCGAAAACCTGCTGGGCACCCTGGTGGATATTTCAAAATTGGATGCGGGTGTGATCAAACCGGATGTGACTGCCTTCGACCTCAGGGACCTGCTCAACAACATCGCCCGGGAATTTCGCCAGATGGCGCTGGCAGAGGGCCTGTCGCTGTCATTCGTGCCATCATCGGCCATCGTCCGGTCGGATTCGCAGCTGCTGGCCCGTATTCTGCGTAACTTCCTGACCAATGCGATCCGCTATACCGGGCAGGGCCGGATCCTGCTGGGCTGTCGTCGACGGGGCGACCATCTGTTGTTGCAGGTCTGGGATACCGGGCCGGGGATTCCGCGGGACAAGCTCACCGAGATTTTCCAGGAGTTCAAGCGTATCCGTCCCACGGGCTCGCAGCCTGACAAGGGTCTTGGGCTGGGCCTGGCCATCGTCGACAAGATCGCCCGCATGCTCGACCACACGGTGACCGTGGATTCGGTCGAGGGCCGCGGATCAGTGTTTACGGTGGCGGTGCCGCTCGGCGTTCTGGAGCCGAAGCCCTTGTTACCCGACGCTGAGCAGCTGGTGCGCTCCGACAATTCGCTGGCGGATGCCCGCATCTGGGTGGTGGACAACGACCAGGCGATTTGCAGCGGAATGCAGACCTTGCTGGAAGGCTGGGGCTGCAACGTGCTCACGGCTGTGTCGCTCGCGGACCTCAAGCGACAGGTCAATCCGGGTCGGAGTCCGGTCGATGTGATTCTGGCGGATTACCACCTCGATGACGATGAAAACGGCGTGGATGTGGTGGCGGAAGTGAACCGGCGGCGCTCGCGTCCGGTGCCGGTGGTGATGATCACCGCGAACTACAGCAACGAGCTCAAGCAGCACATCCGCGATCAGGGCTATCTGTTGATGAACAAGCCGGTCAAGCCTCTGAAACTGCGTGCGACCCTGACGCACCTACTGGGCCTGGCCTGACGGCGCCACCCGCGCTTCCGTGCGGCGTCACGCCCGGA
>JAWVWU010000206.1:0-4843 GCA_033723595.1 Marinobacter sp.
CCGAATCGACCGAGCGCATCACGATCGTGAACCCCCCACTCGACACCGATAGCGGGCATACCGATCCGCTGCGCCATATCCATGTCGTACACCGTGTCGCCAATCATCACGGCCTCCTCGGGCCTGAGCCCGTAATGCTTCAGGATCTCGTTCAGCATGGTCGGATCCGGTTTGGAACGGGTTTCATCAGCGCAACGGGTCAAGTCAAAATGTTGTCCCAATCCGCTTGAGACCAGAGCACCGTCCAGGCCTCTGCGACTTTTCCCGGTCGCCACCGCTCGCCCTTTGCCCGCTTTGCGAAGATCCTCAAGCACGCCGGTCATGCCGGCAAACACCTGCTGGGGGGTCGTTTCCTTGGCAAAGAAATACCGGCCGTAGCCCTGGCGAATGTCGTTCATTTCATCCCGGCTGATGCCCGGATACAGCATCTCGAGCGCTTCCACCATACCCAGGCCGATAATATTGCGGTACGCCTCACGCTCCAGGGCCGGGTAGCCCAACTCTGTCGCAGCCTGATGCAGGCTGTCGGCGATGTGTTCGACCGAATCGACAAGCGTGCCGTCCCAGTCAAAGATTGCGACCTGTACTGCCATGGATAATGACCCTTTGATTGTTTGACGCCGCCCTGCTTGACGGCTTCGACCGGATGCGTTGAATCCCACCGGCTGAACCGGCGCTACGACTGGCGAGCGGCAAGTGTCTGGATCACCTGCCCGAAAGCATCATCATACTCTGCCTCCAGAGACACAGACTGCCCGCTGCCCGGATGCGTGAACTGCAGCGACCGGGCGTGCAGCATCAGCCGCTGGCCGCCCGCAGCACGAAACGCCTTGAGGCTGACATCATCCATATACTTGTCATCCCCCGCAATCGGATGACCGGCATAGACACAATGGACGCGGATCTGGTGCGTGCGGCCGGTGACCGGCGACGCCTCCACCAGTGAATAACCCTCGTAAACCGCCAGCACCCGGTACTGGGTCAGTGACGGCTTGCCGGCCTCATCCACCCGTACCCGACGCTCACCGGATTTGAGTTCAAAGCGCAAAAGAGGCACCTCAACCCGTTCCAGCGAGGCCGGCCATGCGCCCTCAACCAGCGCGTGGTAGCGTTTGCGCACTCGGCGCTGGCGCAACTCATCCTGCAGAATGCGCAACGCCGCCCGCTTTTTGGCAACCATCACCAGGCCGGACGTATCCCGGTCCAGTCGATGAACCAACTCCAGAAAACGGGCGTCGGGCCGGGCGGCGCGCAGCACCTCAATGAGCCCGAAATCCAGCCCGCTGCCACCGTGGACGGCAATCCCCGAGGGTTTATTGACCACCAGCATGTGCTCGTCCTCGAACACCACTGCAGCCTCCATGACACCCTGAACCCGGCTGCCAGGCGCGTTCACAGGCGCCTGCCTGGTCTGGGTCATGGGCGGAATGCGCACCTGGTCGCCTAATTTGAGTTTGGTATCCGGCTTCACCCGTCCCTTGTTGACTCGCACCTCCCCTTTTCGGATGACCCGGTAGATCAGGCTGCGCGGCACACCGCGAGTGCGCGCCATCAGATAGTTATCCAGCCGCTGACCCGCCTGATCAGCGTCGATCGTCGCCCATTGCACCGGACTGCGAAAACTGTGATCGGCGTCGGGGGAACCTGCCTGCCGTTGCGACGGCTCACGCGACTCTGCCGTGCGCGGCGCGGCACGCCCTTGCCCGCGTCGTGTGGACGGGCCTCGTCGTTTTGAATCAGCCATAAGATCGGGCCATTGTGGGTATGTGAGCACTCTGGTTACGGGATTGATGGGCCGGACGAATGCTGTTATATTCCGGCGAGCTTCTTTGCTTGTATACGGCTTGGCCAGACTGCCAACCGCCGGAGCGAATGAAGTATACCGACACCGTCAAAGAGTTTGAACGCCATTGGCCCGGTTAACAGGGTCCTGGCGATAAAAATGCCACCGGAGTGACCGGCCGTGACTGAGTACCAGACACACCCGGCTCCGGCGGACGAGTTGTAAAAACCGTACGGGAAACCCGACGGGCGACATCGCGAAGAATCATTACTAACACACAGGGCCGGGCCGTCCAGCATACGAATACGACGTGAGACCCAGGCACCCGTGTGAATTTGAAATCGGAAACCATGCGTCAACAGACACTGACACCCAAAGATCGTCCCCTGCCTGATGGCGGCTGGACAGTCTGCGGCTATTTCGGACGAGCGGGTCGTCTTTCCGCCCCCATCTGATTCGTCTGATCGCCGGCTGTTGTGGCCGGCGATACGCACGTTCTGCTTCGCAGATGCCCCAGGTCAGGTTCCCTGTCTTCAATTAACGACAGGAAACACCTCTTTCCATGAAAAGAATGCTAATCAATGCAACTCACCCAGAAGAGTTGCGCGTCGCTCTGGTAGATGGTCAACGCCTCTTCGATCTCGATATCGAATCCAGCTCCCGCGAACAGAAGAAATCCAACATCTATAAAGGCCGCATTACCCGGGTTGAGCCAAGCCTGGAAGCGGCCTTTGTTGATTTTGGCGCTGACCGTCACGGCTTCCTGCCACTGAAAGAGATTGCCCGGGAGTACTTCAAGAAATCACCGGGCCAGATCGAAGGCAAGGTCAATATCAAGGAAGTGGTCTCTGAAGGCCAGGAAGTCATCATCCAGGTTGACAAGGAAGAGCGCGGCAACAAGGGCGCGGCCCTGACCACGTTTATCTCCCTGGCCGGCCGTTATCTGGTGCTGATGCCCAATAACGCCCGCGCAGGCGGCATCTCACGCCGAATTGAAGGTGAAGAACGGGCACAGCTCAAAGAAGCCATGAACGATGTACAGGTGCCCAAATCCATGGGCATTATCGTACGAACCGCCGGTATCGGCCGTACCAGCCAGGAGCTCCAGTGGGATCTCGATTACCTGGTTCAGTTCTGGGAGGCCATTTCTCAGGCCGCAGGCGAGCGCAAAGCACCCTTCCTGATCCACCAGGAAAGTAACGTGATCATCCGCGCGGTCCGGGACTACCTCCGTCAGGACATCGGCGAAGTGCTGATTGATTCGGCCGCGGTCTACGAAGACGTGCTCAATTTCGTCCGCGCGGTCATGCCCACGTTCGAAAACAAGATCAAGCTGTATCAGGACGAAATCCCCCTGTTCAGCCGCTATCAGATTGAAGGCCAGATCGAGACCGCGTTCCAGCGTGAAGTGAAACTGCCGTCAGGCGGCTCGATTGTCATTGACCCGACCGAAGCACTGGTGTCGATTGACATCAACTCGTCACGGGCCACCAAAGGTCACGACATCGAAGAGACAGCTCTGCAAACCAACCTTGAGGCCGCAGAAGAAATTGCCCGCCAGCTGCGCCTTCGGGATATGGGCGGACTGATCGTCATCGACTTCATCGACATGACCCCGGCTCGGCACCAGCGGGATGTGGAACAACGTGTCCGGGAAGCCCTCGAAATTGACCGTGCCCGGGTTCAGGTGGGCAAGATTTCCCGTTTCGGCCTGCTCGAGATGTCGCGGCAGCGGCTTCGCCCGTCGCTCGGCGAAACCCGCAGTGAAGTCTGTCCCCGCTGCAACGGTCAGGGCACCATTCGCGGTATCGAGTCGCTGGCGCTGAGTATCATGCGCCTGATTTATGAAGAGTCTTCCAAAGACAAGACCGGCGAAGTCCGGGCCATCGTGCCCATTCCGGTCGCCACGTTTCTGCTGAACGAGAAGCGCAAACAGCTCGCTGATATCGAAGCTCGCCAGGAAGTCCAGATCGTGATCGTTCCGGCTTCTCACATGGACACGCCGCATTTCGAAATTGTCCGCATGCGTGACGATGAGACCACGCCTGAGCACACCTCCAGCTATCACATCGCGGAAGAATATAACGCCCGCGAAGAAGAGGCAGCAGAACTGCCCGCTGGCAAAGAGGTGGTTCGTGAGGAAGCGGCGGTTAAAGCCATTCGCCCGGCCCCGGCGCCCGCGCCGGCAGCGGCCACGCCAGCAACGGTTACCGCCAGCAATGATGAAGAAGGCCTGTTCCGGAAGCTGTCACGCAAAATCTCCGGTTTCTTCAGCGGCGGTGACGAGCCCTCGGAAGCAACCACAAATAACCGGCCCGCACGCAAACCCGACACCAAGCCGTCTGGCCAGGGTGACCGGCGCCCCCAGGGACGCCAGGACCGTCGCAAGTCCCGCGTCGCCCGCGATGACAGTAGCGGCGGTGGCAACCGCAATAACGAGCGTCGCAGTCAGGGTCAGAACCGCAACGATGACAACCGCAACAAGAGTCGCGGTGGCAAGGACGGCGGCGGCAACCGCAACCGTAACCGCAACAACGATCGCGATCAGAATACTGACAACAACCGGAACAAAAGCCAGAATCAGCCGGCTGATACCGGCGGCAACGAAAAGGCTCGCGGCGGTAATACCGATCAGGAACGCAAGCCTCAGGGCGGTGGCCGTAACCAGGGTAACCGCAATGAGCAGGCCGGTGGCGAGGAGAAACGCAAACGTCCGCGTCGTCAGCGCAATCGCGACGGCTCACCGACCGAAACGCCGGCCAGCAAGCCGGCGGATCGCAAAGCGGTAAAAACCGACGCACCGGAGGCTGACAAGGCCAAGCGCAGCGGCAATGAGCCGGATGCACGCCCGCAAAACCAGGGCGACGGGACCAAGTCAACAAGCTCCGCAGACGCAAAAACACCGCAAGATCGCGACAACGCTGCGCAGCGCGAGAGTACGGCAGACCGCAAGGCTCCGTCAGCGCAGGCAGAAGCGAGCTCCGGGCCGACGACGGAAGAACGCAAGCCGGATTCGGCCAAAGCCGAGCAACCAGCGGCCGAAACCAAACCGGCAGCAGC
>JAWVWU010000207.1:0-4842 GCA_033723595.1 Marinobacter sp.
CCTCTGGCGTGGCTCAAAAAGATCGGCAGTTACTCACTGCTCAATCGCTTCATAGGTCGCTCGATCCCGTTTGCCCCCCGTAACGGGTTCTCGGTCGAGGAGGTCGGCCCGGGCTACGTCCGCGCAAAAATCCGCCTGAAAGGTAATCGGAATCACTTTGGCAGCCTCTATGCGGGCGCCTTTTTCCTGGTTGCCGAAATACCCGGCGGCGTGCTGTCGATGCTTGAGCTTGGGCCCGCCTATACGCCCATTCTCAAGGACATGAGCCTGCAGTTTCTCAAGCCCGCCAAGTCTGATGTAACCGTCGAGTTCTACCTGGATGAGTCAACGTTGGCAGCCATCCGGCACGACGCGGACAGCAGCGGTCGCGCTGCGTTCAGTCTCGAGGGCACACTCTGCGACGACAGTGGTGAGGTGGTGGCGACCTCGGTCGCGAACTACCGTGTCAGAAAGAAAGGGGCCGACTGGTAGTTCATGTCGGCGTGCTGAGCGCAGACAGGGCGTCCAGGAACGCGCGACCGTAGCGCTCGAGTTTGGCCTTGCCAACGCCATTGACCTCGGCCAGCGCATCAAGGCTGTCCGGGCGCCGTTCGAGTATCTCGAACAGCGTCGTATCATGGAAAATCACATAGGGCGGTACGCCCTGTTCATCGGCCAATGCCTTACGGCAGGCCCGCAAGGCTTCCCAACCCTCAGGATCGGTAATCTGATCCTGGATGGCACGTCGCTGCCCCGCTGATTTTTTAACCACCGGGTCTTTGCGTAACTGCACGGTTTCTTCGCCCTTGAGCAGAGGGCGACAGGACTCGGTCAGTTGCAGTGCGCCGTAGCCTTCCGGATCGGCTCTGAGGTGACCGTTGGCAACCAGTTGCCGAAACACGGATTTCCACTCCGCCGTCGACAGTTCCGTGCCGATACCAAAGGTGGAGACCGTCTGGTGGCCGGTCTGGCGAATCCGCTCGTTGTCAGCGCCGCGCAGGACGTCGATCAGGTAGGTAACGCCAAACCGCTGGCCGGTGCGAAAGACGCAGGAGAGAGCCTTCTGGACGGCAACGGTTCCATCCCACGTCTGCGGAGGCGTAATGCAGGTGTCGCAGTTACCACAGGGTTGCTCCAGGGTATCGCCGAAATAGCGCAACAACGCCTGACGACGACAGGATGTGACCTCGCACAGACCCAGCATGGCATCCATTTTCTGCCGTTCGAGGCGCTTGAAATGATCGCTGCCGGTGGAACCCTCCAGCATCTGGCGGAGTTTAATCACGTCCTGCAGCCCGTAAACCATCCAGGCCGTCGAGGGGTTGCCGTCCCGACCGGCGCGGCCGGTCTCCTGATAGTAGGCTTCGAGGCTTTTCGGCAGGTCCAGGTGGGCGACAAATCGCACATCCGGTTTGTCGATGCCCATGCCAAAGGCGATGGTGGCCACAATGATCACGCCGTCTTCCCGCAGGAACCGCTCCTGGTGATGGGCGCGTGTTTCCGCCGGCAGGCCTGCGTGGTAGGGCAGCGCGTTGTAGCCTTTCTGGCTGAGCAGGCGGGCGGTTGCGTCAACCTTGTTGCGTGACAGGCAGTAGACGATACCGGAATCATTCTGATGTTCTGCTTTAATAAAATCGACTAACTGCTTGTTCGCATTTGTTTTCGGTTGAATACGATACTGAATGTTGGGCCGGTCAAAGCCGCTGATGAAGTGGCGCGCATCGGTGAGCGACAGACGTTCTGCAATTTCCTTTCGGGTGCGCTCGTCAGCGGTGGCGGTCAGCGCGATACGCGGAACATTGGCGAACCGGCTCGCCAGGATATCCAGGCCCAGATAATCCGCCCGGAAATCGTGACCCCACTGGGAAACACAGTGGGCCTCGTCGATCGCGAATAACGAGATCGGCGACTGCTCCAACAGTTCCAGTGTGCGTGGTTGCAAGAGTCGCTCCGGCGCGCAGTAGAGCAGGTCCAGCTCGCCGGTCAACAGCGCATTTTCGGTATCCCGCGCCTGCTGGTAATCCATCGTGGAATTCAAAAAAGCGGCCCGAACCCCCAACTGCTGCAAAGCTGCAACCTGATCCTGCATCAGCGCGATCAGCGGTGATATCACCACGCCAGTGCCCGGTCGCACCAGTGCCGGCACCTGATAGCACAGGGATTTACCGCCACCGGTTGGCATCAGGACCAGGGCATTGCCGCCCTCGACAATTTCGCGGATGACCTCGCCCTGAAGCGGCCGGAACGCGTCGTAGCCGAAGACCTGGCGCAGTACAGCTTCCGGTGTGCGAAGGTTGGCGGTAGGCATCCGGGTGCTGAGTTCTTGAAAATCCATCGTGCTCTGTCCAGGGGTTGGAATTGCAGGCGGCTGTGTGTCGAATGCGCGCCATGATACCAGAAACATTTACCCGTTGGGTGAGCGCCCGGCGATGGGCATAAGGGGGGCCAACAAGGTACACTGAGCGGATTTTCGGGCCGGTTCTGCCCGTGTTCCAACACAAAAACAGGATAAACATGCAGGAATTTGATGCCATTCGCCCCTATCAGGACGATGAGACCCGGGCCGCGCTGGCCCGACTGATCGGGGACGCCGAATTTCTGGAACTGGTCGGCCGTTTCAAGGCGCCCTGGCTGGTCCAGTGGGCACCGAAGCTGTTGAATCTTTTTCTGAAGCGCTGGCTGCGCCGTGAGTTCGGCGATATCGACCGCATCGACGGATTGCAGGCGCGGCTTTACCATCTGGTGGAAGAGCTGGTCCACAAGACCTGCAGTCGGGTGACCCATTCCGGCCTCGACGACCTCGATCGCAACACCGCTTACCTGTTCGTGTCCAATCACCGGGATATCGTGTTTGATCCGATGATTGTCAACTACCTGCTGTTCGGACGCGGCTTTCACACCACGCGCATCGCGATCGGGGATAACCTGCTGCAGAACCGTCTGTTCGCAGAGATGATGCGGCTCAACAAGAGCTTTGTGGTCAAGCGAAACATCTCCAGCCCCCGCGAAATGCGCGATACCTACATGACGCTGTCGTCGTTCATCAGCCATTCGATCAAGGACAACCACAGCATCTGGATCGCCCAACGCGAGGGCCGGGCGAAGGACGGCATCGACGCCACCGATCCCGCCATCGTCAAGATGTTCTATATGAGCCAGAAAAAAGCCGGGCTGGATTTCGCCGAGGGCATGAACCGTCTGCGTATTGTGCCGGTCTCGATCGCCTACGAGTACGATCCCTGTGACGTGGAAAAAGCCCGCGAACTTGAGGTCCGGGCGCGCACCGGGGAGTACGCGAAACAACCGAACGAGGATACCGACCAGATCGTCAAGGGTCTGACGGGCTACAAAGGGCATGTGCACGTGCATTTTGGCCGGCCGATCGCTGACGCGCCGGATACACCTAAAGAGCTCGTTGAGCGGATTGATCGCGACATGCATCGCCATTACCACGTGCATGCCTCCAACATTGCCGCCTACGGACTGATGCCCCAGGATGACACTGGCAGCGCGCCAGTCAGCGAGTTGGTGGATACCGCCGAAACGCTGTCGCCTCCGGAGATTGAAGCGGCCGAAGCGGAGCTGGAGCGCCGGCTGTCATCCTGTGACCCCGCGTTACGGCCTTTTCTGCTGGCCATGTACGGCAACCCGGTGATCAACGCGCTGCGCGCGAAGTAGGGCGCAGCGCGCTGGTCTGTCGGGTACATCAACGCTTGTTGCGGGCCGCCTGCTCGAGGCAGTCCTGGGTGACACAGTCGCCCGAGCTTCGCGACGAGGCCTGGGAGATCTGACTGTTGGCAGGCAGGCTCCGGGTCAGCCAGACATTGCCGCCAATGACCGAGCCCTTACCAATGGTAATGCGGCCTAGAATAGTCGCACCGGCGTAAATCACCACATCGTCTTCGACAATCGGGTGCCGTGGCTCACCCTTCTTGAGTGATCCGGACTCGTCCTCGGAGAAACGCACCGCACCCAGCGTCACCGCCTGATACAGCCTGACGCGATTACCGATAATGGCGGTTTCGCCGATCACCACGCCCGTGCCGTGATCGATGAAGAACTCATCGCCGATGGTCGCGCCCGGATGAATATCAATGCCGGTCGCCGAATGGGCCTTTTCCGCGATGATACGCGCGACCAGCGGCAGCCCGAGTCGGTAGAACTCGTGCGCCACCCGGTGATGGATAATGGCATACACGCCCGGGTAGCAGATCAGAACCTCATCCACGCAGGTTGCCGCGGGGTCGCCGCGATAGGCGGCTACGACGTCCAGGTCGAGGGCCCGGCGAATGGCCGGCAAACGTTGAGCAAACGCATGAATGGCGTTGTCAGCGTCGGCCATGGAACGTTCATTTTTCTTGCGCTTGTAGCCGATTTCCAGTTTGACCTGGGCATGGAGCGCATTGAGCACGTTGTTCAGCATGTAGCCGACGTAAAAATCCTCGCCTTCCTTTTTCAGGTCTGAGGGGCCCAGCCGCATCGGAAAGAGCACACCGCAGAGCGTATCCATGGCCTGATGAATAGCCGCATGAGACGGCAACTCACGACTGCCCAGCTCAAGCTCGCGGCCCTGCTGTTCCCGCCAGTTGTGACGCGCTTCCCGCAGTCCTTCAATAACCGGTGACAGGTGCCAGTCGGTCACGACAGCGGGGGTGCTGGCTACCGGGGCCTCAGCCGTGCGGTCGGCCGCTTTGGATTGGCGGGTCGAATCGGGTGCTTGTATCGCATTGGTCATGAAGGCTCTCCTGTAGGTGCTGGCCTGCCGGCGATGGGCTCACGGCTTTGGCTACCATAGTAATCGTTTCCGCCGTGATCAGCGATAGCCGGGCACAGGCGCTGGCTGGATCGCCAGATGGAAACGGA
>JAWVWU010000208.1:0-4839 GCA_033723595.1 Marinobacter sp.
GCGATAAAGTGATCGGCAATGGCGTCCGTATCGTCCCACTCGAGTTCCTCTGGCACCTGCTGTTCGTCAATAAACACGGCCTTGCGAATATCGCGCAGCGCACCGGGCGCCAGTTGCCAGCTGTATTTACGAATTCGCAGCGTCATGTCAGGTCTCTTCGTAGTCATCGTCCGGTTCATCCAGGTACAGGCTGCCCTGGTTGTACAGTGCGGTGATCAGGCCGGCGAGGGCGTTATCCTCGACAAACTTCGCAATCGCCGTCGACTCAATCCGGTTGCTCCGGCAGAGCACCGGCGCCAGCGCACCGGCATCACCGTTCAGCAGATAGCGCTCGCCGTCGACAAACAGTGCGGTCTGATCCGGCCAGTCAACGTGCGCAAAACGGGAACCCTCGTTCCAGCGCAAACCGATCCCCTCGTTAACAGCTTCCACCAGTGCCTCGGGGGCAATCGGTGCCGTGGGGGGCGAGAGGGTGTCGAGGTTTTTCGGTGCGGTGGAATACTGGCCGAACCAGAGAGCCAGTTGTCGTTCGTCGGTTAACTGCGCTTCTATGACCGATTTCAGCCGGCTGATGACGTCACTGCCAATCAGCCCGGGGTCGGTCTGTACCGACAGATCCGGATCGGAAACCGGCAGGCCGGCTTGTGGACGCGTACTGAGAAAATCGGTGAATCCGGTCATCAGGTCATCAACGCTGGGTGCGCGGAAACCAATCGAGAACGTCAGACAGTCGTCCTCGGCAATCCCGTGATGGCCGATTCCCGGGGGCAGGTAGAGCATGTCGCCCGGTGCCAGCGTGGCAATGGTCTCGCCTTGCCAGTCGCGCAGGATGCGCAGGGGCGTTCCTTCGATTCGTGCGGAGGTTTCATCACAGTGTCCGCCAAAATGCCAGCGTCGATGGCCCTCGGCCTGAAGCAGGAACACGTCGTACTGGTCGTAATGCGGACCGACACTGCCGCCGACTGGCGCATAGCTGGCCATGATATCGTCCAGTCGCCAGTTGGGCACAAAACGGAAACTGTCCAGCAGGTCCGCTACCGCCGGAACCCAGTGGTCCAGACCCTGCACCAGCAACGTCCAGTGTGTTTCAGGTAATTCGCTGAAACGCTCGGGTTCGAAGGGCCCGTTGTGAAGTTGCCAGGGCTTGCCGTTCTCCTGTTCAAGCACCAGGCGGGATTCCACCGCCGGTTCACAAGCGAGGCCAGCCAGTTCATCCGCCGAAACCGGACTCCGGTAACCGGGGAAGGCCTGCCGGATGATCAGCGGTTTTTTCTGCCAGTATTCCTTCAGGAACAGGTCGGCCGACAGGCCTCCGGGAAGCTGCATGGCTCAGATCGCCCGGGCCTGATCGGCGGCATTGCCGGTGTATCGGCCTGGCGTCAGCGCCATGAGTTCGTCTTTGGCGGCCGCCGGGATGTCCAGTGAGGTCACAAAGGTCTGGATCAGGTCGGGCGTCATGGCCTTGCCCCGGGTGAGTGCCTTGAGTTTCTCGTAGGGCTTCTCGATGCCGTAACGACGCATGACAGTCTGGATGGGTTCCGCCAGAACTTCCCAGGCGTGGTTCAGGTCTTCGTCGAGACGCGCGGCATTGAGTTCGAGTTTGTTGAGCCCCTTCAGGGTGGCTTCATAGGCAATCAGACTGTGGGCAAAGCCCACGCCGAGATTTCGCAAGACGGTCGAGTCGGTCAGGTCCCGTTGCCAGCGTGAAATGGGCAGTTTCGCCGACAGGTGCCCGAACAGGGCATTGGCGATGCCGAGGTTGCCTTCGGAATTTTCAAAATCGATCGGATTGACCTTGTGCGGCATGGTGGATGAACCGACCTCGCCCTCGATCGTGCGCTGCTTGAAGTACCCCAGGGATATATAGCCCCAGATGTCGCGGTCAAGGTCGATCAGTATGGTATTGAAACGGGCGATGCCGTCGTAAAGCTCGGCGATGTAGTCGTGGGGTTCGATCTGGGTGGTGTAGGGGTTCCAGCTCAGGCCCAGGCTCTCCACAAAGGTTCGTGCATTGGCGGCCCAGTCAACGTCAGGGTACGCGGACAGGTGGGCGTTATAGTTGCCCACTGCACCGTTCATCTTGCCCAGCAGCTCAACCTGCCTGATGCTGGCAAGTTGGCGCTTCAGCCGATGGACCACGTTGGCAAATTCCTTGCCCACGGTGGTGGGGGAGGCGGTTTGGCCATGGGTACGGGCAAGCATGGGTTGCCCGGCATGGTTATGCGCCAGTCCGGTCAGTTGGTCGACGATCTGTTCCATGGCGGGCAGCAGGCCGTGGTCCAGCCCCTCACGCAACATCAGGGCGTGAGACAGGTTATTGATGTCCTCCGACGTGCAGGCAAAGTGCACGAATTCGGTCACCGCCTGCAGTTCCGCCACGCTGGCAATCTTTTCCTTAATGAAGTACTCGACCGCCTTCACGTCGTGGTTGGTGGTGCGTTCGATGTCTTTGATCCGTTGTGCATCGGCCAGTGAAAACTTGCTGACGATGGCATCAAGCGCCCGGCTGGCCTCTTCAGAGAAGGCCGGTACTTCCGCAATACCCGGATGGGCAGCGAGAGCCTGCAGCCAGCGGATTTCCACCGTGACACGGTTTCGGATCAGACCGTACTCGCTGAATATCTCCCGAAAAACCCGGGCTTTTTCGCCGTAGCGACCGTCAACGGGAGATACGGCGGTAAGGGCGGTGAGTTCCATGGATAACCTCTCAAATTATCAACAATCAAAACGTTGAGGCTGGGAGCCTCTGAAAAATTCCCGCCCGCTGACGACCCGGTTTGAAAATCGGGGCGTGGTCTCAAAGATTGCCAGGGTTTGTCTCAGGCATTGCGCCGGCCTGCAACAGACCTTGTCAGAGAACCGGGGGCGACACTTTTCCAGAGGTTCGTAACCGGCGCTATGATACACCTTCCCGGCACTTGATTCAGTCGTAAACGGACCGGTTTGCCTGTTCCGCCAGTGTTTTCGCGCACGCGATGACCTTGCGGCGGGACATCAGCAGTTGCCAGCGCCGGCCGCCGGTCTGCCGCCAGAGTACGGCGGAACGAATACCCGCCAGCAGCAGCGCCCGCACCCGTGCCGCGTTTTCTTCAACACGCAACTGATTGGGGTTGCCGGTAACCTGGATGCGCTGGCGAAACGTGCTCAGCGTATCGGAGTAAATCGATGCGAGGTTCCGCGTCAGATTGCTGTGGAGATAGCCGAAGTGCTGGGCGGTATGTCGGGCCTGCTCAATGCGACTGGCAATGACATCGAGCATATCCGGCCGTTTTTTCAGGCGGGCTTCAAGCTGAATGAGGCTGAGCGCATAGCGAAGAATTTCGACATCCGACTGCTTGTCCTGTTCATTCACCACGCTGATGAGGGTGGCCAGGCCTTCCCGGAGATCCTTGAGTTCGCCATAGACCGCCAGGGTAGAGCCCGGGCTGGTTTCAAACAGCGAGCGGATACAGGTTTCGTAGCTGGAGTCGGCACACTGACCATGATGTGCAATCTGTTGAACCAGCGCGGCCGCCTGGAATACGCCCGCCAGTGCCAGCGTCTGGTCGTGGATAGAGCGGCTCAAGATTCGTTGCCTGCGGTTCCGGTGAGCGCAAGGTCGGGTTCTCTCTGGTGATCACGCCAGGTGTGCTCGATGACGGCGCCGCCAAGGCATACGTCGCCCTGATAGAATACCACCGACTGGCCCGGGGTGACGGCGCGCTGGGGTTGATCGAAAATAACCCGCACGCCGTGATCGGTTACAGCTACGGTGCAGTCCTGGTCGGGCTGGCGGTAGCGTGTTTTGGCCTTGCAACGGAATTCCCGGGCCGGAGCGACACCGGCTACCCAGTCCACCGGACCGCTGGTCAGGCCGCGGGCAAACAGCAACGGGTGCTGTTTGCCCTGAACGACAATCAGAACGTTCCGGTCAAGGTCCTTGCCCGCGACATACCACGGCTCATCGCCAAACTCGCTGAGGCCGCCAATACCCAGACCCTGGCGCTGTCCGATGGTGTGATACATCAGACCCTGATGGCGACCGATCTCCAGGCCGTCTGGCGTTTCAATGATCCCGGGTTGGGCCGGCAGGTACTGTTTGAGAAAATCCCGGAATTTACGTTCCCCGATAAAGCAGATGCCGGTCGAGTCCTTTTTGTCGTGGGTGACAAAACCCTGCTCAGCGGCGATACGTCGAACCTCGGGCTTCTCGATTTCGCCGACCGGAAACAGCGTGCGGGCGATCCGGTCGCCCGATACGGCGTGCAGGAAATAACTCTGATCCTTGTTTGGATCAAGGCCTTTGAGCAGCTCTGCCGGTTGGCCATCATGACCAGTGCTACGCTGGCGGGCGTAATGACCGGTGGCAATGAAATCGGCGCCCAGGGTGATGGCGTAATCAAGAAACGCTCTGAATTTGACTTCCTTATTGCATAGAATGTCCGGGTTTGGCGTGCGCCCGGCCTGATATTCCGACAGGAAATGTTCAAATACCCGGTCCCAGTATTCCGCTGCAAAACTGGCCGTATGCAGGGTAATTCCGATGTGGTCGGCAACCGCCTGGGCATCGGCAAGATCGGTCATGGCGGTGCAGTATTCGGTGCCGTCGTCTTCGTCCCAGTTCTTCATGAACAGACCTTCCACGGCGTAGCCCTGCTCCTTGAGCAACCAGGCTGCGACGGACGAGTCCACGCCGCCGGACATGCCGACGATGACGCGTGTTTGTTGATTGGACGAAGGTTTCATGGCCGAACCTCTGAGTACGTGCGCGGGCGGTGGCGAGCGGCCGCGAATCGTGATAACCGGGCGCCCCTGTGACGCCGGGAAGCCCTCTTGTAACGATCGCTGCTACATCGCTAC
>JAWVWU010000209.1:0-4829 GCA_033723595.1 Marinobacter sp.
ACTTCAACAGTCTCTCGACGCTCTCGGAGCTGTGGACCTCGGGTCTTCATTTCGGGCTGTTTGGTCTGCTCTGTGCGCTGACGATCCCCATGGTGCGTGCGACGCGCCCGGGCACGCAAAGGCTGGTGTTCTGGGTTGACCTGGTGATGGGGCTGGCGGCACTGGGCTGTTCGTTCTACCTGATCGGGTTTGAGGACGCACTCTACGCCCGTGGCGTTAACTTCTCCACCGGCGACTGGGTGGTGTCCATCACTGCGGTCGTGCTGGTGCTCGAGTTTGCCCGACGCACGACCGGCTGGTTCATCCCGGTACTCTGTATCATTTCACTAAGCTACGTGGCCTGGTGGGGGCAGTATGTCGAGGGGTTGTTCAACTTTCCCGGTCTCACCTGGGAGACGGTCCTGTTCCGGTCTTTCATGGGCGGGCAGGGCATGCTTGGGTCGATTGCCCGAATCTCCTGGACCTATGTGTTCATGTTCATCCTGTTCGGGGCTTTTCTCGTCAAATCCGGTGCCGGTGATTTCATCGTCGCGCTCGCCCGTTGCGCGGCGGGCCGATTCGTGGGTGGCCCGGGCTTTGTCGCAGTGTTCGCGTCCGGCCTGATGGGGTCGGTGTCCGGGTCCAGCGTCGCCAACACGGTCTCGACCGGCGTCATCACCATTCCGCTGATGCGCAAGGCCGGCTTCCCGGCCCAGTTTGCGGCAGGGGTGGAGGCCGCGGCCTCGACCGGCGGACAGCTGATGCCGCCCGTCATGGGGGCTGGCGCTTTCATCATGGCTTCGTACACCCAGGTGTCGTACCTCACCATCATTGGTGTCGCGGCGTTACCCGCGTTGATGTACTTTCTGTCGGTGGCCATGTTCGTGCGTGTAGAGGCCAAACGCAGCTACGCGGTGCAGCTGGACGATGACGCCACACCGCCCCTGAAAGACGTGCTCAAAGGCGGCTGGCACTATCTGCTGCCGTTGATCATGCTGGTGGCAGCACTGATCTACGGGTTCACCCCGACTTACGCCGCCGGTATCGCGATTCTGTCCGTGGTGGTGGCCTCGTGGCTCTCGGCCAGTCCGATGGGACTCAAAGCGATTCTGGAGGCGCTGGTTCAGGGCACTCGCAACACCGTCACTACGGCGATTCTGCTGATTACGGTCGGACTGATCGTGAACGTGGTTTCGACCACCGGTATCGGCAATACCTTTTCGCTGATGATCACTGACTGGGCCGGCGGCAGCCTCGTGATCACGCTGGTGCTGGTGGCTCTGGCCTCCCTGATTCTGGGTATGGGCCTGCCGGTGACCGCCGCCTACATTGTTCTGGCAACCCTGTCCGCGCCGGCAATCTACAACCTGATCGCCCAATCCCAGTTACTGGATTTGTTGACGACAGGGCAGTTGCCCCAGCAGGCGCAGGCGATTTTCATGCTGGCCGCTCCCGACAAGCTGGATCTGCTCAAAGGTCCGATGGACCTGGCCACTGCGCAACAACTGCTGGCTTTGGTACCGGAGTCGTTCAGTTCCCAGTTGTTGGAACAGTCCTTATCGCCCCATGCAATCACCATGGCCCTGGTTTCGGCACACATGATTATCTTCTGGTTGTCCCAGGATTCCAATGTCACCCCGCCGGTCTGCCTGACTGCGTTTGCAGCCGCTGCGATCGCCAATACGCCACCCATGCGTACCGGCCTGACCGCCTGGAAAATAGCCAAGGGGCTTTATATCGTGCCGTTGCTGTTCGCCTATTCGCCACTGATTTCGGGAGACTTTGCCGAGATGATGCGGGTATTCGTGTTTGGCCTTTTCGGTATCTATGCCATTATTGCGGCCCTGGAGGGGTTTCTCGAGCATCCTCTGGCCTGGTGGTTACGGCTGGTGATGCTGGTCGTTGGCGGTCTGATGCTCTGGCCCCATGACAGCCTCTTGCTGGATACGGGCGGGCTGATCTGCTTCCTGGTTTTGCTGATATGGAGCGGCCGCAAGGGCCGGGGGCCCGCGACTTCTGTGGCGGCCTGAATAACCTCTGACGTTTGGAACTGATTCATGACGATTGTCGATGTCATCGCCCTGGTGCTCCTGGGCGGTGTGGCGGGTTTTATCAATGTATTATCGGCCGGGGGCTCCATGCTGACCCTGCCATTACTGATATTTCTCGGATTGCCGCCGCAGGTGGCCAACGGAACCAATCGGGTTGCGATTACCCTGCAGAGTGTGACGGCGGTTGGCAGTTTTCTGAGGGGTGGCCATGGCAACCTGGGCATCAGTCTGCGACTGGCGGTTCCGGCTATCATGGGATCACTTGTCGGTGCCTGGCTCGCCACACGGGTTTCCCGGGATGCCTTCGAATTTGTGCTGGTCGCGGCCATGATCATGGCATCGTTTTTCATGATTCTGCCGCAGCCCAAACTCGATACCCGTCCGCTGACCCCGGACCGGTTAGGCCCGGTCATCTACCTGGCGATGTTTGTCATTGGTATTTACGGTGGCTTCATTCAGGTCGGTGTGGGGGCACTGTTTATTGTGGTTCTCTACCGCCTGCTCAAAATTGATCTGCGCCAGGTGAATGTGTTCAAGGTGGCCATCGTGCTGCTTTACACATTGCCCGCCCTGCTCATTTTCGCCCTGAACGGTCAGGTTCGCTGGGGAATGGGGCTGATGCTTGCCGTCGGCAACATCAGTGGGGCGTTTCTCGCGGTCAGGGTCAACATGAGCGCGCGCGGCGCACAATGGGTGAAATGGATTACCCTGGTGATGGTGGCGGCGATTCTGGTGCGGCTGATCGTCTATTAACTGCACGACACACTAGTGTTGAACACCCAGCCTTTGCAGCACCGCCTGCAGTTCTGCTTCGCTGATGTTGACGTACTCCAGAACCCGCCCATAGAGCATGGCCGTTGGAACCGAGCGGCCGTTGCGCTCGCGTTCGGTTTCACGCAGCACATACAGAACGGTCCGGTCCAGCCGTGTCAGGCCGTCACGTACGTCGGGTAGGGTGTCGATGGGGTTGTTCGGAGTCATAGGGGCTGTGCCTCGGCCAGACACACGGTAAAGACGGGTCTGAAGAGCGTAGCCAGCCCCGGATGGTCCACCGGGGCTGGCGTCCGCCAGGGTATTACGATTCTATAGGTCTGAATTCACCGGTAGACTCGGTCGCGCGACTGACGAAGTAGATAGCCAACCATGCCACGATGAAGCCCGGGATAATCTCATAGATACCGGGGCCACCCATGAAGCTGCCGTCCCAGCCCAGTGAAATCCAGATGATCACTGTCAGTGCACCGGCCACGAGACCGGCGACGGCGCCACTGCCAGACATGCGCTTCCAGGTCAGTGACAGGATCATCAGGGGACCAAAGGCTGCACCGAAGCCCGCCCATGCGTGGCTGACCAGTCCAAGGACCTTGGAGTTCGGGTCACCCGCAATGATGGCTGCGATGATGCCGACCAGCAGGACGCTAAGTCGTCCGATCAGTACGCTTTCCTTGTTGGTGGCCTCCTTGCGCAGGAACAGGCGATAAAAGTCCTCAGTCAGTGATGAGGATGACACCAGCAGCTGACTGGAAATGGTACTCATGATCGCAGCGAGCAGCGCCGCGTAGAGGAAGCCGGTAACCAGCGGATTGAACAGCAGGTCAGCCAGCACAATGAAGATGGTTTCGGAGTCGCCCACATCGAGGCCATTGCGAACGGCATAGGCGCGGCCGAACACACCGAGCGCGACCGCACCGACCAGCGAAATCAGCATCCAGGACATGCCAATATTACGAGCTTTGGACACGTCTGCGACCGAGCGGACCGCCATAAAGCGAACAATAATGTGGGGCTGTCCGAAATAGCCAAGACCCCAGGTGACCGCCGACAGGAAGCCGATGAATGTCAGCCCGTGGGTCCAGGACAGGAAATTCGGATCCACCTGTGACAGTGTCTCCGATGCCTGTGAGAAGCCGCCACCGCCGCTTCCGAAAAGAACCACGATCGGCATGATGACCAGGGCCAGCATCATGATGACGCCCTGGCAAAAATCCGTGAGACTGACCGCCAGAAACCCGCCGATTACGGTGTAAGTCAAGACGATGATCAGTGTAAGCCAGACGCCGGCGGAATAATCCGTCATGCCGCCGATATTAAACAGGCCCCCGAATGCGCTGGTAAAGAGCTTGCCGCCGGCCACCAGCCCGGACGCCGTGTAGACCGCAAAGAACACCACGACAATGACCGCAGACACTGTTCGCAGCGCCATGGCCCGGCTGGGAAAACGGTTGGCCAGGAACTCCGGAATCGTCAGACTGTTGTCATAGCGTTCGGTCTGCTCGCGCAGACGGGGCGCCACAACAATCCAGTTGACCAGTGCGCCCACAAGCAGGCCGATCCCGATCCAGGCCTGCGCCAGACCGGAGGCAAAGAGTGCACCCGGCAGGCCCAGGAGCAGCCAGCCGCTCATATCCGAGGCACCGGCGGACAACGCTGCAACAGCGGGATTCAGATTGCGCCCACCCAGCATGTACTCTTCGGATGATGAGGTCGATTTCCGCCAGGCATAAAAGCCGATGGCGAGCATCAGGAAAAAATAGAGAAGTAGGCTGATCCAAACGCCAATTGCCATGAGTTTCCTCCGGTTTCTGGGATCGGGACACTCCGATCTGTTTGTTATGCTACCTGTGTCAGGTACTCGTGGTGCTTACCTCTGACCGAACCGGCGTGGCAGGGTCAGATCGTTCTGCTTTTGCTCGGTGAACCGTCCTCTGACATTCAATAACGTTCCGCTGTCTGTAAAAGCGTAGTTCATGGATTCCGGACTGGCTATGTCACCGCGTTACCCGGGCCACCGCTCAGCCC
>JAWVWU010000210.1:0-4824 GCA_033723595.1 Marinobacter sp.
GATGCCAAGCAGGTGAGCGGTGACGGCGAGCCACCGCGCTGGGAGATTTTCACCCACGGGGGGCGCAAGCCAACCGGATTGGATGCCGTTGAATGGGCCAAAAAGATGACGGCCATGGGCGCGGGTGAGCTGTTGCTGACCAGTATGGACCGGGACGGCACCAAGATCGGGTTCGATCTGGGGCTGACCCGGGCGATCAGCGACGCGGTCTCGGTCCCGGTGATTGCCTCCGGCGGCGTGGGCGAGTTGCAGCACCTGGCCGATGGCGTCACCCTGGGCGGTGCGGATGCGGTGCTGGCGGCTTCCATCTTCCATTTCGGGCAGCACACCATCCCCGAAGCCAAGGCCTTCATGAAGGCTCAAGGCATCGAAGTCAGGGATTAGGCCCGGTTCTTAATGTCGCCCCCGACATCGTCGATCGACGGGGGCTGACGGGCGTCAGTTCTGCTTGGCAAACACCGTGGTGATGGGCTGTTTGTCGCCGTCGGCAAACATGCTCTGGTTGTTGTTGCGCATGGCCCAGAGCGCGCTCACGGTCGCGACCGCGATGCCCTGTTCATCCAGTTCCGGCAGCTTCTTCAGCAGGTAGTCCACTGTGGCCTTGTGTGGATGGCCAATGCCAATGGCCGTGCCGTTTTCGCGGGCCTTGCGAATCAGCGCCTGGAACTGCCGGTCGATATAGGCCTCGTTCTGCTCGTTGTCGAGAAACACGTCCCGGTCGAGGTTCGGCACCTTATAGCGGCTGGCGGTCTTACCCGCCACCGTTGCGGCGATGGTGCGGCTGTCGACAAAGTACAGCGGATAACGAAACAGCTCGGACATGACCCAGTCCATGTTGGCCTGCATCTGGGTCAGTTCGCTGCCCATGTGATTATTCACGCCCTTCACGTAGGGGATCGCGCTCAGGTCCCGGCGTAACGTCGTGGTCGTGGTGCTTTGGTCCATCGTTACATCGAGACCGCCCTGACCCAGGCCGATGTTGTGCGTATTGGCCATGGGCACGTGCAGCATCACTTCCTTGCTGTGCGCGTGCGCGGCTTCGGCAAGCTGGACGGTATACGGCCGATACGGCAGGAAGGCCAGGGTAATGGGCGAGCGGGCATTGACCAGCCGCATGCCCTGGGTCAGATCGTGGCCCATGTCATCGATAATGATGGCAATCGTGGGCGGCGGTGTGCTGTCGCCACGGGCCGACGGAGCCGTTGCGGGCGCAGCGGCCGACGTGCCCGGTGACAGCAGCGTCAGCGCCAGTAAAGCGGGTGCCAGAATACGCATGCAGTCAGTTTGCTCCGACCTTTTTGACGTCCAGGATACGCAGGCCCTTGAGCAGGTTCAGGGCGCTGCGAAGCTGGAAGTCCCGTTCGATCGGGCTGTTTTCGTCCGGCGTGTTGTCCGACTTCTGGACTGCCTTTGACTCGTCGCCATTGGTCAGGTGACCGCTCAGATCGGCTTCGGTAAAGAACGGCTTGCTGTCCATTTCCGTCAGCCGCGCCGGCTTGACTTCGATGTCCGGAGTAATGCCTTTGGCCTGGATGGAGCGACCCGAGGGCGTGTAGTACCGGGCTGTCGTCATCTTGATGGCGTGGGTTTCATCCAGCGGAATAACAGTCTGTACCGAGCCCTTGCCGAACGACTGGGTACCCATGATCACGGCCCGCTTCTGGTCCTGCAGTGCGCCTGCCAGGATCTCCGAGGCAGATGCCGAGCCCCCGTTGATGAGCACCACAATCGGCGCGCCGTTGGTCACGTCGCCGGGTTCGGCGCTGAACCGCAGCCGCGAACTCTGGATGCGACCCTCGGTATACACGATCAGGCCGTCGTTGAGCACGGCATCCGCCGCCGCAACCGCCGCCTGAAGTATGCCGCCGGGGTTGTTGCGCAGGTCCAGGACCAGGCCGTTGAGATCGCCCTTGTTCTGCTTCTTCAGTTTGTTGATGGCATCGACGAATTCCTGACCGGTTTCCGACTGGAACTGGGTCAGCCGGACATACCCGTAGCCGTCGTCCAGCAGTCGGGACTTGGTGCTGGCGACCTTGATGACGTCCCGTTTGACGTCGATCTCGATTGGCGCACTTTCGCCTTCGCGCATGATGGTGAGGGTCAGCACGCTGCCGGGTTTGCCCCGCATAACGTTGACCGCTTCCTCCAGCGACATGCCTTTGACCGGCTGGTCGCCCAGTTTGATGATCAGGTCGCCCGCCTGAACACCGGCTTTCTGGGCTGGCGTGTCGTCAATGGGAGAAATAACCTTGATGAAGCCGTCTTCCATGCCGACTTCGATGCCCAGACCGCCAAATTCCCCGGTCGTGCTTTCCTCCAGGTCCTCGAACGCTTTCGGGTCCAGGTAGGTGGAGTGCGGGTCGAGGCCCGAGAGCATGCCTTTGATGGCATCTTCCAGCAGCGTGCGGTCATCGACCTTTTCGACGTAGGCCGCTTTGATACGACTGAATACTTCGGTGAACTTGCGCAGGTCATCCAGCGGCAGCTGCTCTTCCGGGTCCGGCAGATTGATCTGGATATCCTTGCCTTCGGAAATGGCGTTCAGCAGTTCCTTTTTGCCGCCATCCGGCTCTTGGGCACTGCTCATGCCAGAGAAACTGATCAGACAGGCCGCACTCATCAGTGCGCTGAAAATTACGGAGTGGCGTTTACTTCTGATCCGTGTCATTCATTTTTCCTGTATCCGGGTTGTCTTGGAGACCGCTGAAAAAGCCACTGGCGTGATGAGCATCCAACCTGCCTGCGCCGGTCGCGTTGGTGCATTCACCTCGACGGCCTTGTCGGCGCTCTCGTCTTTCACGCGGGGCATCCGTCAATCGCTTAAACAGTATGGCTATCTGACCGCGGTTTGTCAGCTTAACAGCGCCTATTCAATCAGTGCGTTAACCATTTTTCAGGATTCTGTGGCTTGCCCCGGTGGCGAATTTCAAAGTACACCCCGGGTGTTTCAGAACCGCCGGAGCGTCCGGCAATGGCGATCGGCTGGCCGGTGGTGACCCAGTCGCCCGGATTGACCAGCAGACTGCTGTTATGGCCGTACAGGCTCATGTAGCCGTCCCCGTGATCGATGATTGCCATCAGGCCGAAGCCCCGCAGCCAGTTGGC
This sequence comes from Marinobacter sp., assembly GCA_033723595.1. GTDB lineage: Bacteria > Pseudomonadota > Gammaproteobacteria > Pseudomonadales > Oleiphilaceae > Marinobacter. The sequence continues at coordinate 3,106 of JAWVWU010000210.1, forward strand.
GAACACCACCCGGCCATGGTGAACCGCGCTCACGTCGGCGTCACTTTTGGTGCTGATGAGGATGCCGTTCTGGCGCAGCTTGCCATGGGCGAGGCTCTCGCCGAAATGACGGCTTACCTTACCATGAGCCGGCCAGGGAAGTTGAGCGCGTAAGGACTTGAACGGTTGCGAATCGTTGGGCGATGGAATGCTGGCGATTGCCTGTTCGACGGCCTGCAGCAGTTTTTCCAGCCGTTCCCGGTCGGCCACCAGTGATTGGCGCTCGGACTGACGGTCCCGGATGTCGGCGCGCAGGGCGGCCAGGGTCTGTTCGCGTTCCTGCTTGCGGTCTGCGAGCGCCTGCTGCCGTTTGGCAACCTGGTCCTGCAGCCGGGTCAGCTCGGCCTGGGAGGCGAGCACCTTGTCCTGTACCTGCTGCAGTTCGGCCAACGACGCCTGAAAGGCCTTCAGGCGGTCGACGGATGCCTGGCTCAGATACTCGTAGTAGGTCATGGTGCGGGCGATCTTGCCCGGATTGATTTCGTTCAGCAGAACCTTGACGGCGGGCGTGTCGCCCTGCATCCAGGCGTGGCGAATCTGCTTGCGCAGCGAGTCTCGCTGACTGTCCAGGGTCTCGCGCACGTCGGCCTCATGCTGGCGCAACTGGGCGAGACGCTGTTCCTGGGCGTCAGACTTGCTGGCCAGGTCCCGTCGTTCACGGGTGAGCTGGTTGATGGCCTGTTCGGTATTGGCCAGCGACTGTTGCAACTGGCTGCGGTCCTGTTCCGCTTTTTTGAGCCAGCGATCGATTTTATGAATCTGGTCCTTGACCGCTTCGACCTGCTCCGGGGTCACGTCGTTGTCCTGGTTTTGGCACAGGGCGGTGGCGGGAAGCCCCAGGGCTGCCGCCAACACGAGGATTCCCGGCCGCAGTCGTCGGGACCCGAACACACCGGACAGAACGTTTAACAACACAGGCATGAGGCATGCAGACCGGCCCGCAGGCCGGTCCCGTTAACCGGCATCGACCAGACTGTGTCCGGTCATTTCGGCGGGCGGCTCAAGCTTCATCAGGGTCAGCAACGTGGGGGCGATGTCACTCAGAGCGCCATCATCCTTCAGCTTCAACGACTGCGGGCCGAGGTAGACCAGGGGCACCGGGCCCGTGGTGTGGGCCGTATGAGCCTGGCCGGACGTGGCATCGGTCATCTGTTCGCAGTTACCGTGATCGGCGGTGACCAGGGCCTGTCCGCCGACGTCCTCGAGCGCCTCAGCCACCCGCGAGAGGCATTTGTCGATGCATTCAGCGGCTTTGATGGCGGCATCGAGCTTGCCGGTGTGGCCGACCATGTCGCCGTTGGCGTAGTTACAGACCACCAGGTCGTACTTGCCGCTGTGAATGGCGTCCACCAGTTTGTCGGTGACTTCCGGCGCGCTCATTTCAGGCTTCAGGTCGTAGGTGGCGACGTCCGGTGACGGCACCAGAATCCGGTCTTCGCCCTCGAACGGCGCTTCGGCGCCGCCGTTGAAGAAAAAGGTGACGTGCGCGTATTTTTCCGTTTCGGCAATGCGCAGCTGGGTTTTGCCCAGGCTGGCGACATACTCGCCCAGGCCGTTTACCAGCTTTTCCGGTGGGTAGGCACAGGCGGCGTTGATGTCGGCGGCGTACTCGGTCAGCATGACAAATTCGGCGATGGCCGGATGCCGTTGCCGCGTGAAGGCGGTGAAGTCGCGCTCGAC
>JAWVWU010000211.1:0-4795 GCA_033723595.1 Marinobacter sp.
ACACTGGTCACTGCTTGCTGGTGAAGCAGCCAGGCGAGAGCAATCTGGGCGACGGAGACGCCGCGCTGGTCGGCCATGACCCGCATGGCGTCCACGCAGTCCCAGGCCCGGTCGCGATCGACCGGCGGAAAGTCAAAGATGGCCCGACGGCTGTCTTTGGATCCTTCGCTGTCGCGGCCGAATTTGCCACTGAGCAGGCCGCCGGCCAGCGGGCTCCACACCATCAGGCCGAGATTTTCGCTCTCCAGCATGGGCACAAGCTCCCGTTCCAGGTCGCGTCCGGCCACGGAATAGTAGGCCTGCAGCGATTCGAATCGGGCCAGGCCGTGGCGCTCTGCTATGCCAAGCGCCTTCATGATCTGCCAGGCGGCCCAGTTCGAGACGCCGACGTACCGCACGTGCCCGTGCTGGACCAGGGTATCCAGGGCCCGGACCGTTTCCTCGATGGGGGTGGCCGGATCAAAACCGTGAATCTGGTAAAGGTCGATGTAATCAAGCTGCAGGCGCCTGAGACTGGCCTTCACTCCGTCCATGATGTGATGGCGGGAGTTGCCCCGGGAATTGACACCTTCAGTGCCGGTAGCGCCGGAAACCTTGGTCGCCACGACTACGTCCTCCCGCGGCACCTTCAGGTTCTTCAGCGCCTGCCCGGTGATGACTTCCGAGGCGCCCTGGGAATACACATCGGCGGTGTCGATAAAATTGATACCGGCATCCAGAGCGCGGCCGACCAGCTGGTCCGCATCCGCCTGTTTGAGGTCGCCGATCTTGCTCCACAGGTCGCCCTCCCCGCCGAAGGTCATGGTGCCCAGGCACAGCTCGGAAACAAAGAGACCGGTATTGCCAAATTTTCTGTAACGCATGAATCTGACTCCTCTGACGATAGAGATGTCGTGCTGTATCGCTCACGCAACGGAAGAGCGAGCGCCGCAGACGGCACCGTTTGAGTAAAAACCTACCTTAGCACGCCGGCATTCAGCGACTTCAATCCCGCGCGCCGGTTCCGCATGCCCTGAGGTGGCTTTCACGATGGCTGCGAAACCCTGCAACCCCGCGTTAGACTGGTGCTCAGAGTGATTCATTCGGGCCTGCCGAAGCTGCGGCATGGTCCTGTCAGGGATTTCCGAAGGGGTCGCCACAGGGAGGCTTTGTATGTCGATGACACCCGGATTTATTGACCGCCTGCGGTCGGACCAGGCCTCAGGGGCAACGCAGTTGGCACTAGCGGCCCTGTCAGGGCTGTACGACTACCTTGACCAACAGCACGGGATCCGCGCATCGGAGCTGAATGCGCTGGTGATGACGTTGCAGGACGCGCGGCCCAGCATGGTCCCGCTGCGAAACGCCCTGGATCGCTGGCAGGCCCGCGTGACCGGACTGGCTGGCCATGAGATTCATGATATCCCGCCACTGCTGGCAGCGTTGGAGCAGGTGATCGACGACCTGAACAAGGCCGGCGAGCGGACCGCCATGACCGCAGCCAACCTGATTGAACCCGGCGCAACGGTCATGACTCACAGTCGGAGCTCCACCGTGATGCGACTCTTCAGGCTGCTGGTTCAGGACCGTCGGCCCTTCGATGTGATCACCACCCTCAGCGGACCCGGGAACGAAGGTGTGCTGGTGGCGGAAGAACTGACCGCCCTCGGTGTCCCCACCACGTTAATCACCGATGCCCAGATGGGGCTTTTCATGCCGGACGTGGACATCAATCTCTGTGGCTGTGACAGTTGGCTGACCGATGGTTTTTTCCTGAACAAGAGCGGGACGTACCTTCAGGCGCTGGCGGCGCGGGATCAGTCCCGTCCGTTCTGGGTTCTGGCAGACAGCTTTCGTGACAGTCAGGCCGACTCGGCCAGTGTCACACTGGAGGAGATGCCGCCAGAGGCGGTGGCGGGAGACCTGACGGAGGGTATCCGGGCCCGCAATGTCTATTTCGAACCGGTGCCGGTGCGACTGGTGACGGGGCGAGTCACCGAGTGGGGGTTGAAGCCGGGGGGCGGTCAGTCCCGGCCGGTGTCTGTGCGTGACTGACCGTCGCCAGCGTCCGGAGGCTCAGATTTCCTGCGCATCCTGATCGATAATCTGGCAGAGGGATTCGTTCAGTCCACTGAGTGAGTCAACTAGTTGTTCGCGCTTTGCTTCCGGCCAGTCCTGCACCAGTTGCTCAACCCGCTTCACCCGTTCCAGTTGCACGTCGCTGGCCTGTGTCCGGCCCCAGTCAGTGACGCAGACCATACCGCCCCGGCGATCCTCCGGCCGGGGCTGTTTGCAGACCAGCCCCAGATCCGTCATTACCGCCACCTGGCGGGTGACGGTCGAGGCATCCAGGCGCAGGCGCTCGGCAATGCGTCCCACGCTTTGTGAACCGTCTTCGATCAACAGGTTCAGCAGCAGATAGTGGGCCCGTTCCAGTTTGTACCGTCGCCGACGCTGGACGGCTTCCAGCCAGCGCACCAGATAAGCCAGCTCCTGCTCGAGAGCATTCACGGTGTCGGCGGACCTGTCAGCGGTCCGGGCCGGAGTGCGGTCAGAGGGGTGGCTGGGCATTGCAAGACTTCCTTCAATCGCGTTCAGAGTTCAATGGGCCGACCCGCGAGACGCCCGCGGCATTCGGGTCCTGATCGCATGATACCTGCACCCTCGGGTTACAGATACCCATCGCCGGCCGCCTGGCGGCTGACGCTGCCCGGACTGTGACCTGTGACCGCCTGCGGTGAGCGTGCCGGGGCTTTGACGTTTACCGGACTGGTAAATGTTGTATAATACACGAATAATTTTTTGTCGGCTGACCGGGAGCCCCATGAGTCAAGTTGAAAGGCTGTTTGATCGATACGGCCCCAAATACAAGTGGCTGGTCACGCTGACGGTGCTGCTGGGCCTGGTGGCGCTGGGGATGTCCATAACCATCGTCAATGTCGCAACGCCGTACATCAAAGGCGCCTTCGGCATGAGCGCAGACCAGGTTCAATGGCTGTCGACCGGCTTTCTCGCCGCCACGACCGTTGCGCTGCTGATTTCGCCGTGGCTGTCGAGCGCGTTCGGCCAGCGGGCGACTTACATGGGATTGCTGGTGGTGTTTATCGGGGCGTCGTTTCTGGGCGGTCTGGCGACCAGCATGGAAGCGATCATCGCGGCTCGGGTGATTCAGGGTGCGATGACCGGGCTGGTGCGGCCAGTGGCGCTGGAGGCGCTGTTCGCGGTCTACCCGGCGGATCAGCGCGGTATGGCGACCGCCATGTACGGCATGAGTCTGGGGTTGCCGCTGACCATGGCCACGGTGATCGGCGGTTGGCTGGTGGATGCCTACAACTGGCGCTATGTCTTTTTCATCGTGCCCCCGATCTGCGTCGCGGCCATTGTGATGGGCTATTTCTTTTTGCCGCCCCGTGAGGATACCGGGCCGCGGCCACCGTTCGACTGGCTGGGCGCCGGCGTGCTGTTCATCGCCATTTTTAGCCTGCTGGCAGCCCTGTCCAACGGCCAGCGCTGGGGTTGGAGCAGTGACGGGGTGGTGGGGCTGCTGTCCCTGGCCGCTGTGCTTGGGGCCGTCTTTATCGTGTGGGAAAAACGTGTGGAACGGCCTCTGCTGGACCTGGCCATTTTCGGGCACAAGGGATTTCTGATGGGAACGTTTGCGCTGTTTCTGTTCGGCGGCTCGTTCTACGCCATCATGTACCTGCTGCCCCAGTTCGTGCAGACGATCCTGCATTACGATCCGGTCAAGGCGGGCATCCTGTTTACGCCGTCGACGCTGGTGCTGGCGATTCTGGTGCCCATGGTAGGCAAACTCAGTGACCGCTGGCCGCCTCATTACCTGACATTGCCGGGTCTGGCGTTTGCCCTGGTGGCGGTGTACCGCATGTCGGGCGTGGACTGGCACACGTCGTTCGAGTCCCTGGCGGTGTCCATGGCGCTGTTGAGCGTCGGCATGGCGGCATTCCCGCCGCCGACGCTGTCACGGGCGATTGCCTCACTGCCGCAGCACCTGGTGGGGTATGGCTCCGGCGCCATCAATTTTGCGCTGCAGCTCGGTGGCGCGTTTGGTACCGCCGCCCTGGTGACCCTGATGGATCAGCGCACGCTGTTTCACAGCGATCACCTGACAGCGGGGCTGAACGCGGGTAACAGCACGGCCATGCACGCCCTGAACCAGTTGCAGGCGGCCGTTGCCCACGCCGGTGTGACGCCGGCCTATCAGCAGGCCGCTGCCAGCCGATTGCTCGCTCAGATGGATCAGACCTGGTCGCAGATATTCGCCTATCAGGATGGGTTCCTGGCGATTGTTGCCGGGTTGGTGCTGGTGGTGCTGCCCTCATGCCTGCTCAGTCGCTGGTCGGCGCGTTACTGACCGGCCCCGTCACGCCGGGCGTGTTTCCTGTTTGCATTCACTCATTCGCGGAAGTTGTTATCACATGACCGATTCAAAAACACAGACACAGGCCGATCCATCGCAGGGCAAGCCGGTTCGTTACGTGACCCGCCGGCGCCTGCTGCAATCGCTGGTGGTGACGGTCATTGTCGTCGCCCTGCTGGTATGGATTGGCGGCTGGATCCACCATCAACAGACGCACGTCTCGGGTGACGATGCCCGGGTCATGACCCAGGAAGTGACTGTCAGCAGCCGGCTGGCGGGCCGACTCACCGAGTTCTCGCGCATCGAGGGTGATCATCTGGCGCAGCAGGATGTGGTTGCCAGGCTTTACGATCGTCCTGCGGCGCTGCAGCTTGAGCAGCTCAAGGCACGGGTCCGGCGGGCCGAGGCCCAGGTCGCGCTGGAACAGCAACAGATAAC
>JAWVWU010000212.1:0-4792 GCA_033723595.1 Marinobacter sp.
CGGCATCATCATTGATGCAAACGACCGGTTCCTGTCGCTTGCCGGTTACTCCCTGAATGAAATAAAGGGCAAGCATCACCGACTTTTCTGCGCCTCCAGCTATTCATCAACACCCATGTACACGGCATTCTGGCAGGCCCTCGCCTCCGGTCAGAGCCAGAACGGGACCTTCCGCCGTATCAACAAAGCCGGGCAGACCATCTGGCTGGATGCCGTCTATTTTCCCGTGCAGGACGACCAGGGCGTTGTCACCAAAGTCATCAAGATCGCATCGGATGTGACGGAACAGCAGAACGACCTGCTCGATCGCAACGCGATGTTCGATGCGCTCAACAAATCCCTGGCCGTGATCGAGTTCAAACCGGACGGTACGATTATACAGGCCAACCAGAACTTTCTGGATGCCATGCATTATGAGTTGTCTGACATTCAGGGCAAGCACCACGCCATGTTCTGTGACGAGGCCTTTTACCGGGAGAACCCCGGTTTCTGGAAATCCCTGGCTGCCGGGAAGTTTTACTCAGGGCGCTTTGAAAGGAAAGACTCGAGCGGACGACGCATCTGGCTGGAGGCAACCTACAACCCGATCCTGGATTCTGATGGCAAGGTTTACAAAGTCCTCAAGTTTGCCTCGGACATCACCGAACGGGTCAACACCGCATTCGAAGCTGCGGAAGTAGCCGCCTCGACGTCCGAGGAAACCTCTCAGATCACGCTCCATGCCCGCGAGGCGCTGGACGAGGCCGTTGCCACATCGACCCAGATTACCCAGCAGGTAAAACAGGCCGGCGTCATCAGTCATCGGCTCAGTGAACAGTCCAAAAGCATCACCTCGATTGTCACGACCATCCGGGGCATCGCAGAACAGACCAATCTGCTTGCCTTGAATGCCGCCATCGAAGCGGCCCGGGCAGGCGAAAGCGGACGCGGCTTTGCGGTGGTAGCGGATGAGGTCCGCAAACTGGCCGGACGGACCGGCGAGGCCACGGAAGAAATCGGTGCCGTTGTCAGCGCGAACGCTGATCTGATCAAGGAAATCCATCATCAGATGGAGCAGATCAGCGAGATCTCGGCCAAGGGCCAGGCGCACATCTCCGGCGTTACCTCCGGCATTGCCGAAGTGGAACAGGGGGTGACCAATTTTGCCAGCCTGGTGCATCGCCTGACACTTTGATGGCGTGCAGTGCAACCGACGGGTTGGACAGAGGTCCAGCCACCCCCGGCGTCGACGGTAGCTGGGTCAGAGTGCCAGTGCTCAGCGCGCTGCCGTCGCTTCCTCCTGCGCTTTCTGACGCAAGACGAATCGCTGCAGCTTACCACTCGGTGTCTTTGGCAGTTCGTCCACGAATTCGATCTCCCGCGGGTACGAGTGCGTCGACAGGCGTGTGCGCACGTGAACCTGAAGCATCTCTACCAGGTCATCCTGTCGCTCATAATCGGGATGCAGCACCACATAGGCCTTGACGATGGCACCGCGTTTGTCATCCGGCTTGCCCACAACCGCACTTTCAATCACCGCTTCATGCTCCAGCAACGTGCTTTCCACTTCCGACGGTCCAATGCGATATCCGGCCGAGGCGATGATGTCATCGTCCCGGCCTGTGTAGGAATGCGAACCGTCTCCGTTACTGATCACCACATCACCGGTCAGGTAATACTTGCCCTGCACCGAGCTTTTTTCATTCCAGGTGTAGCCCTGGAAGAAATGCAACGGCGACTGCTCGATATCGATGGCCAGTTCACCGGTTTCCCCCGCCCCGACCTCGTTCAACGAGGCATCCAGTGCCACCAGCCGATAGCCCGGCAGCGAATACCCCATGCTGGCTTCTCTGAAGGGATGGGCCAGCTCGTGGAAATTGGCCGCGGTCATGCCCGTTTCGGTCTGGCCGTAATGATCGCAGACCGGACAATCCAGCACCCGGCGCATCCAGCCCACCACACTGGGATTGAGCGGTTCACCGGCACTACTGGCCGCTCTCAGGCGGATGTCCGGGTAAGCGTCAAACAGCTTTTCATTGGCAATCAGCAGGCGGTAAGCGGTTGGCGCTGCCGCCAGATTGGTGATGCGATAGCGGCGCAGGAAGTCCAGCGTGTTCTCCGCGCTGAAACCGGCCTCATTAAAGTGGGTCGTGCAGCCCAGCAGCAGCGGGCCTATGATGGCGTAGTACAAGCCGTACGCCCAGCCGGGATCGGCCACGTTCCAGAAGTTATCCTCCTGGCGCAACCCGACCGCGTAGCGCATGTACATCCAGAACGCCGGTAGCGCCCTCGCTGGCACCGCGACCCCTTTCGCCTTGCCGGTCGTGCCCGAGGTGAACATTTGCAGAAACGGCTCGTCGCCGGTAATAGCCACCGGCTCAAACGAGTCACGGCGGGGGTCCAGCTCCTGCCAGAACAGAAAATCCGCCTGGCTGGCCAGGGCATGATTGTCGTCTGCAACCAGCATGGTGGGTGGCACCTGTTTGATGTCGGCCAGTTTTGGCCACTGCTCCGAGTTGGTCACGATCAACTTTGTGCCGGCGCGATCCAGCCGGTACTCGATCGCACCGGACCCGAAGGCCGTGAACAGGGGCTGATAGACCGCACCGGCGCGCAGCGTGCCGAGAACACAGATCAGCAATTCCGGAGTTCGGGTCAGCAGGCCGGCGACGCGGTCTCCCCGGCCGATGCCCTGAGCCGTCAAAAAATCAGCGAACTGTGCTGACCGACGTTTCAACTCAGCAAATGTCAGCTCACCGTGGGTGCCGTCGACACGCTCATACCGCAGGGCGACCTTGTCCGGATCGCTGGCGTATCGATCGCAGATTTCCTCACAGACGTTCAGGCCGGTCTCGAGGTTGCCCACGAAGGTTTTCGTGATCGAATCAACCGTGAAGTCTTTGATGAAGTCGTCGTATTGTTGTGTTGTCATCCCGGAACCTGCTTGTTGGTACAGACCCACGGGCAACGTGTCGGGCGAGAGTCTGCCCGTCGCGTCACGCATGGCCGTCTTGTTTTTGTTAATCGGCACCCCGTCCCGCCAGGACCGGGTAACCGGTCGGTGCACCCCGGCTGTGGAACCTGACGGGATGTCTGTTGAACTCAGGTTAGGCAATCAGGAGACCGAACTGAATGACCAGTTCTAACAGAGTAATTGACATTTTTTGCGGGCCCGGCTGCGGTTGAACGACCTGCCCGACCGTGTCCGAACGGGCGCAGCGCCGTTGCGCTGGCCGGGCTTAGCGGTGACAATCGGTTGTCGATGTGCAACCCCCAACCCTGAGCCCATGCAGAATCTGACATTTTCCTCCCATTACGCCCGCGCGATTGTTCATGGACTCCGGCGGGCCGGACGCGACCCCGATGCCTGCCTGCGGGCCTGGAACGTTGATCCGCAGCTGGTGCATTCACCCAAAGCCCGGGTACCAACGGCCGAGTTCATTCGGCTGTTTCATGGAGCCTGGCGCGAGCTCGACGACGAGTTCATGGGACGCACGACTCACCCCTGCCGGGTTGGCCACTTCCACCTGATGGGCTCTCTGGCCGTCCACAGTGACAATCTCGAGGAGGTTTTGCGCCAGAGTATTCGCTGCTACCGGTTGTTTTCCGAGGACATCGAGATCACCCTCAACCTGGAGGGCGATGAGGCGGAACTGAGCCTGACCCACCACCGGCCGGAACTGGATCCGGACAGTTTCCTGGTGGAATGGTTATTGATGGTCTGGCATCGGCTGGTGGGCTGGATGATCGGCCGCAAAATCGTACTGAGTCAGGCAACGTTCAAACACCCGCTACCGGCTCACTTCGATGAGTATCGCTATATCTTCCCCTGTCAGTGCCATTTCAGCGCAGCTCGCAACAGCCTGTTTTTCAGCCGCAACTATCTGACGATGCGGGTTACCCGAACGCCCGACGAGCTCGACCAGTTCGTTCGCAACTCGCCCCGCGACCTGCTTATCTGGACCGACGAAGACAACAGCATGACCACCCAGGTGCGACAACTGCTGGAGAGCGTCGAGGGCGATGGCCTGCCCAATCTGGACTGGGTTGCAAGCCAAATGCACGTTACGTCCTACACGTTATGCCGCCGGCTCAAGGCTGAAGGCAGTGCCTACCAGAGAATCAAAGACAATCTGCGGCGTGACCAGGCGATCATGATGCTCAACCGGCAGAACCTGGCGGTGGCGGATATCGCCCTCCGCCTCGGCTTTGCCGAACCCGGGGCGTTCTCCCGGGCTTTCAAACACTGGACGGGCGTCAGTCCCCTCGCCTATCGGCGCAAGGACAACTGACGACGCACGCTCAAAGCAGTTCGACCGCCACCGCCGTACCCTCGCCACCGCCAATGCACAGGGACGCCACACCACGTGTGAGACCGCGCTGCTGCAGGGCGTTGATCAGCGTGACCAGTATCCGTGAGCCGGAGGAGCCAATCGGGTGGCCCAGGGCGCAGGCGCCACCAAACACGTTGACGCGGTTCGGGTCCAGGCCCAGTTCGCGGATGGCCATGAGCGTGACCACCGCAAACGCTTCGTTGATTTCAAACAGATCAACGTCGTTCTTGCGCCAGCCCGCTTTTTCCAGGACTTTGTTGATGGCCCCGATAGGCGCCAGGGTGAACTCCGCCGGTCGCTGGGCGTGGGTCGCGTGGGCAACGATGCGGGCCAGCGGCTTGAGCCCGCGGCGGGCGACCTCGGTGCCGGTCGTCAGCACGACGGCGGACGCGCCGTCGCTGATCGAACTGGCATTGGCCGCGGTGACTGACCCGGCCGGATCAAAGGCCGGCTTGAGCTGGGGAATCTTTTCCGGACGC